>NZ_JAEUFG010000028.1 GCF_018588585.1 Bacillus sp. SM2101 | reverse complement strand
ATGAGTCCGGTTCAATACCGAATGCATGCCTTAGAAGCTGCCTAAATATATATGTCTAACTTTATGGGTTCAGTTCATTAACGGAATAGGGTTGCGGTCTATCTTTTTAGATATATCAGCCGATCCTCTGAAGAACCTTCTATTGTAGGACCGTGAGTGTTGCGAGCACTTGCGGTCTTTCTTATTGTATGCAGTTACTGCTAGTCTATGATTAGAATATCATATTTGTTGGAAAATGTACAACCTAGGAATCTTCCTATACTTTCTCTATTCTTTCCTAACCCAAAAAGGGATATCCTTTTTTGAAGGGTATTCATCTTCATAACGTTTATTATTAGCTAAAAAATCTAATCCTTCCTCAGTAAGTTTTGCTCCACCTAAAAATATATCGGTAAAAGTAATAATTTCGCCCTTTATGTAATTATGCTCTTTAATGTAGTGGATTACTTTTCTAAATTCATAATACTTCATATTGTAATCTTGTGCCTTAGGTAAATTTGATTGATGTATTTCCCTTAAAATACTATAAATAAGACGCATGAATATCCCTCCCAAAATAAATATAGCAAAGTGATTGATGTTATTAACATTATTCAAGGCTAGTATATTTTATAGTGGTTATTGGAAAATATGGAGTATTAACATAGACTTAAGTACATTTTTGTCACGTTATTATGATAGTCCAGCCTTCTACAGCAAATATCCATACATGTAAAATAAATACAATTAGAGAAGGTGAAAATTTCTTATGAATGATAAAAATTGTACATGTAGAGTAGTTCCACCACCAGCTCAAGGTGCACAAGGACCACCTGGGAAGCAGGGTGCACAAGGACCAATGGGTAATCCAGGAACACCTGGTAGTGCACTAGGTATTTGCGGTCTTTTTAACACATCCGCTACGCCTATTGCAGTAAATAATATAACACAAACAGTGCTGCTTACTGATTCAAGTCAACCATGTACGGGTGGCTTTATAAATAATGATGCTAATAATCCAAACGCAATCATTCTTCCTGCGAATGGCTTTTATCAAATCACATACGGCATGATTTGTCTAGTAGAAGGCGGTAATCCTGATATTGGGAGAGATGGGCAACTACTTGGATTTAAAATCTATAATGGAACAAGCTTGTTTGATGAATCTAGTACAATTATAGACAATACACCTGACAACGCCTCTGATCTAGGTATACCAATATCTAAAACTTTTCTTTATAACGGGATGATGGGAGAACCTATTACTATACAGGTATCCGACCTTATCAATGAAGTTCCTAATTTAACACCAACTTATTTTAGACCATATTTAACGATAATCAGGTACACATAAGTAACACACGGGTACTCTCCAATTGCCAGAGTGTCTTTTGCATGTATGATTTTATTGAAGAACTGTGAATATGATGTTTAAATCTAGTTTGCAAAATAGAAGCAAGAGGAACTAGTGGATAACATAGACAATCGTACATTATTGACACATTATAGATGATTAGTCCAACCTGTTATAGCAAATAACTATACAATATAGTGAAAATAATGATAGAAAAGTAAAAGATTGTAAATATAGAGTAGTTCCACCACCACTTTAAGGGCCATAAGGGCCACCAGGGAAACAAGGATTAGTTAACACTGTTAAGCAGTGTACTAGCTTTAATGTGGAAGAATTTTCTACAACTTATGACGTTATAATAACAAGTGTTATAGGTGCTCCACGATTTCAGTTTTTCAATTTATCTGTAATTCAAACTAGATGGCGGGAATTACACTTTCTTATCAAATAATGACCCCCATAGAGTTGCAGCACTACCAAATACTCTTGACATCATAAACTATAATGTCAAGAGTATTTGGTAGTGCTGCAATTGAAAGAAATCCAGCACGTGGAGACATTTTCATCAATCTCAATGATGATGATGATAACAATTGTCCTTTTCTACACAGGTAATGTTACAACCTGGTGAGTCTGTTGAATTTGTCATCCTTGGCATCCGACAAAATGATACACCAATTCCTGAATCAGAAAGTCATGTTTCTATTTAGCTGAAGAATTAATACAACGATATTGTGCTCACTCCTTTATGGCTGGGCTCTTTCTTTGACGATGTTTGTATGTGAAAAAATACGGTATACAAATCTAATTAACTTAATAAGAGTTATGCCATTTCTTTATTTCCCGAATTTCTTACATATTTGTTGTATATAAATCTTCTAATATAAATAGTAGGAAAATCACCTTTCTTGTCGAATTGGGATTGTATATCCAATAATGAAAGGTGATGTCTTTTATAATGAAGAAACAAGCAGTTGTAGAAATGAAGTATATAAAAGAGGATTTGCCATAGGATAAAATAACTGAGATACAAAATTTTTCTATGCTGCATTATGGACAACGGATCATCTTTACAGATCAAAGTGAGAAATTGGGTTACTACTGTCCGATCGACTATCATGTATATCAGATGTAAGTGCAGTTGGAATATTTTAAGGAATCTAAACTACAACAACTAATCGTTACATTCTTATTGGAGATTTATTACATCAATAACCTTCAGGAGCTGAATTATATAAAGTACCATTCAAGCTCAAGAGGAGAAGTAAAAAAAGTTCAACATATAGGAAGTACTAACAACGTTTTAATCTATCAAGAATCTTGGAGTTGCAATACAAAGAATGGGTCAACTTATCAGTTCTGGTAGGCTGACTCAAATTGAGTGGAGATAGCTTGATTTTATGTGTTGAAGCTAGTTTTATTCTGTTAAATGATGGCTTTTAGCAGATTGAATAGAAAATACAGTAAACTCAATAGGGAGAGATGACATGAAGTATCATAGAAAAGATTTTTTAGTGTTAGCGGGATTTTTCTTTTTTCCATTACTTTTGTTAATAGTAGTGAGAAGAACAAACATTATTAATATTGGAATTGGAAACCTAAATATCAACCAACCGGAAATAGATGCGAACAAAGAGTGCACATCCAGTTAATTAGTAGCCCGCCCGTACGTTCACGAAAGGAGTAATGTACCAACCAGAGAGGTGAGAGTGCTAATAAAGGGTGTACGTTATGTTATGTAAGCATGTAATTTAAGCTTGTATTAATGTGATAGGTCTAATAAATCAATTTTTTGACCCATTGATTAGAAAGGCAATTAGTTCCAGATATTCATTAATAAAAAACAGGAGCTTTTGAGATTATACATAAACATGCAAGGTGGGACCAACTTACAATAATATGGGCAACTATGGTATAATTGGAATACAATAGCGAATTTCTAAGGGTGGTCGGCTTCATTCCCCGTGAAAGGGGGTGAGGCGTATGACGGTATTTGAAGCATTGATGTTGGCAATTGCATTTTGCGGGCTGATTATTTCAGTACTGTCGTTCAACAAAGATGACAACAAATAGACCACCCTTAACGCTTTAGCCAGAGCGGTTGGTGGTCTATTTAGACTATTAAAGCCGACTCTCTAGAGAATCGTCTATTGTACAGACCGTGAGTGCTAGCGACACTTGCGGTCTTTCTTATTGTATGCAGTTACTGCTTGTCTATGATTAGAATATCATAATTGTTGGAAAATGTACAATTTACATAGGCCTCAGTCTATTTTAGTTACGTTATATATGTTAGTCCAATCTGCTATAGCAAATATGCATTTTACCACCTTTACAGAGTGGTCTTGTAATAAGGTTAAATCAAACACAGCTCGGTTAGGTGAAGGGTTTGGGGCAACAATGCTAAATTAGCCAACTGTTTTCAATAATTAATTAGGTTTAACCGTGATTGTATAAGGGAGGTTTGAATGTTTGAAATGAAGAAACCTCTCACCGTGTATAGTAATATCTAGTGGATGGATCGTTGCTGGGCGTTCCGTTGGATACCAATGTCTTCCTTCATTCACTAAAACAAAAACACCAAATGTATCACCGTAAAATGCAAAATTATCACCAATTCCATATATTTTGTCGATAACATGAGGGGTCAAAACTTCTTGCATTTGTCTGACTGAACTGGAAGGTATTCCGATTTCTCCAACGTCAAACCAGCCGAATGGTTCCTCTTCATTATCATTAAACGGTCTCACAAGCACTTCTAAAATATTCCCATCAGGATCATAAAAATATGCTTGTTGTCCTTCCCAAAATAAAGAGGTTTCTCCAGACTCATCTGGTAATAACACATCCCTCTTTGACAACGTTTTATATATATGTTCGAAATATAGATCGTTTGTACGAAAACAAAGATGATAGAATGGAAGTTGTGAATCATGTTCAAAGTTTAGCCGCGTCTTTCCAGCCATTACAGAAAACATCCTGTCGTTTTCTTCAATTAATGTCATTTGCAGAACATCTGTATAAAATTGCTTCATTTTTTCTAAGTTATATGTTTTCATAGATAACTCAATAATCTTCATTTTTAATCTCTCCTTTGTTTTTTTAAAAAAATCTTTATATAATATGTTGAGTTTATTGTAATAAACTTTATTAAACAGAGCATTAGGCAGATGGATGAGTATTACTACAACTTTCGTATGAGGTAGTGAATAATTTGTTAATAGAAAATAAGCCCACATCACATATGCTGTCACATAAAATATGAAAATACTAATTGACAAAGACATATCGTTTATTTTATGATATAGGTAAATTAACTTAATGTTTCTCCTAAAGGGGAGTAGCTTTTACAGCAAAGTCGTCATTACGGAGTTTGATACTCTCGGCTTTGTTGGCGACATAACGTTGTTAGCAAGACCTTTATCTAGCGGTAAAGGTCTTTATATGTAGAAAAACCTTTACCACTCTGGTAAAGGTTTTTTTTGATAGGTTATACAAAAGTGGAGTGAAGAAATGTAAAAAATATTGATCTACTATACATGACATAACACGATAATTTTCTACAGTATCATAATCGTTTAAAAACATATTATATTGACCTTTAATAAGAAAAACTAATTGAAAGGTGAGTGAATGTATTGAAAAAAGTAAAAATGCCGTTAGCACAACTAATTAGACAAAACAAAGAAGAACTTCTTAAAGACAAGGATGCTATTGCCAAAATCGAGAAACGCATTGATAAGAAGCATGTTGGAAATAAGTAAAACATTTGTAAATGCAACAAAATGACTGGCATCGGAAGTAAGATATTTAACATGCTTGGTTAATTAAAATGGTGGATAGGGCTAGTAATTAAATTGTGATAGGAGAGAATCAATATGGCGATTGAAAGGATAAAAGTTGTTCCGTGTGGTTGTAAAGGTACGATACAATTTTGCGAAACATGTGGTGGCACTGGTAAGTTGAATGCTTGCCGTAAAGTATTAGCTGAGACAACCATTGAACCTATGGGCCAAACTAATGTAAAACAATCTTTTTTTAGTGTTACAACAGCGGATGATTATCTGGCGTACTCTAACATTAAACAATTTTTAGAAAACTTAATTGTTACAGTAAAAATGGAAAGAAAAACTTACAAAATTACCTTTACGACAATTTAAGCATACTCAGTAGCGTCTACATTACCTTAATGTGAAATTATTAACGATTAAGGTAATGTTTTTTTTATAGAGAAAATATAATTATATAGTAGGGTATGTCAAAATAGTAACAACTTTTTTAAAGGAGTAAAGTCAAAAATATAGAATCCATAATTATAGTACTTTTTAATAGGCTACCTACGCATGATATTTTCCTTCATACCAAAGGATGTAAAACTTATAATGATCGTTCGTGGCATCTTTGCTATTTTAAATTTTAAAATTGATGTCAACTAGCTAAATTAATACAATTGTTGCTATGCCTATTTAGATACTTAACAACAAATATGACGCAAAGAGCCTGTTAATAAGTGAAAGGAGGCTGCCTCTTAATAAACTGTTCATTAACGCTCTCTACTTCTCTCGCAAAAATATAGAATATGAATGATTATTTTCATGTAAACGAAGAAAATATATTACGCTATTTAAACGGGGGGACTATAACTTATTAATTCGGAAAATTCAAAAAATATAATATGGAGTTGATTTTATGAATTTAAGATTAACCGATGAGCAGAAAATGGTTCAAAAAACTATTAGAAAATTTGTTGAAAAAGAATTAATTCCTCTTGAAAACGACGTTCTCAGAAATGAACGTGCAGGTAAGCCAGGTCTTCCTGCTAGTAAATTGAAAGAGCTTCAATTAAAGGCGAAAGAAGCTGGTTTTTGGGGTATTAGTACACCAAAGGAATATGGAGGAGCAGACCTCGGGCAGATGATGTTAGCAATTGTTCTTATGGAAGTGTCGAAAACTTTTGTACCTTTCATGTTTGGTGGCTCAGCAGATATCATTCTATATTACGCAAATGAGGAACAAAAGAAAAAGTATTTAATTCCTACCATTGATGGGGAGAAAAAATCGTGTTTTGCCATAACAGAACCAAGTGCAGGCTCAGATACTAGAAACATAAAAATGACAGCGGTTAAAGAAGGAAATGAATGGGTTTTAAATGGAGAAAAGACGTTTATTACAGGTGGTAATGATGCTGATTTTGTTATGGTTATTGCTATTACTGACAAAGAAATGCATCAAGCAACAGGTAGAGATGGGGTGACGTGTTTTATTGTTGACAGAGACATGGGCTGGAGATCTGAAGAAATTTTAACGATGGGAGAAGGTGGCCCTGCAAGTTTAGTTTTTGAAAATGTACGTGTACCAGAAGAGAATATCCTTGGAGAGATTAATGGAGGCTATAAGTTAGGCTTGGAGTGGATAGGCTTTGCAAGATGGATAGTTGGGGCACGTGCAGTAGGTGCTTCTGAAAGACTGCTTCAGATGGCTATTGATTACGCTAAAGAGAGGGAGACATTTGGAAAACCGATTGCTACAAGACAAGCTATTCAATGGCAAATTGCCGATTGTGCTGTTGAAATTGAAGCTGCACGCTGGCTTGTGCTAAATGCAGCATTTACACTGGACCAAGGTGAAGACAATCGTCATGCAGCGTCTATCGCAAAACTATACGGAGCAAATATGGGGAATAGAGTAGTTGATCGTGTGCTGCAAATTCATGGTGGTATGGGATATACGAAGGAGCTCCCAATAGAAAGGTGGTACCGTGAGGCACGGCTCTGGAGGATTTTTGATGGAACAGATGAAATACAGCGCTTAATCATTTCTAGAAATCTATTAAAAGGCCATGTAAAAGTAGGACAATTCGGTTAAGAAGATTTTTTGGGAAGGAGATATAACTCATGTCAGGAAGGTTTCATAATCAAGTAGCAATTGTCACAGGTGGAAGTAGAGGAATAGGAAAAAGCATTGCTGAACAATTTGCTCAGGAAGGTGCAAAAGTAGCTATTTTTGATATAAATGAAGAAGCATTATATGAAGCTTCTCAGCAATTTCAGGAAAAAGGATTCGAAGTTTTTTCAAAAGTCGTTAATGTTGTTGATCCTATTGCTGTAAATGCAACGATTGATGAAGTATATAACAAATATGGATCGATAGATATACTTGTAAACAACGCAGGCGTTATTCGTGACAATTTATTATTTAAAATGACTGATGATGATTGGCAGACCGTTATGGATGTTCATTTAAAAGGATCATTTAATGTCACTCGTGCTGCTCAAAAACATATGGTGAAAAATAATTATGGGCGAATTATTAATATTTCTTCAACTTCTGCACTAGGAAATCGTGGGCAAGTAAATTATGCAGCTGCCAAGGCTGGTTTACAAGGATTTACGAAAACACTAGCTATTGAATTGGGTAAATATGGAGTTACTGCAAATGTAGTTGCGCCAGGATTCATAGAAACGGAAATGACCAAAGAAACAGCTAGAAGGATTGGTATATCGTTTGAAGATTTAATACAGGCTAGTATAGCAACGATCCCTGTTGGAAGGACAGGTAAGCCGAGTGATATTGCGAATGCTGTAACATTTTTTGCAGATGAAAAATCATCATTTGTAAATGGCCAAGTCATCTACGTCGCTGGAGGTCCAAAAAATTAACGAGTCATTGTGGGGTGTTATAGTTTGTTTAGAAAATTAATCGGCAAGCGTTCTAAAAAACATAGAAACACCATTGAAAGAGGAGCTGTCAAAAAATTTGCTGAGGCAATTGGTGATCCCCATCCTATTTTTATAGATGAGAAAGTAGGGACGGAATCTCGATACAAAACTAATATTGCACCAGTAACGTTTCCAAGAGTATTAAATTATGGTGTAATTGAAGGTTTGCAGCTCCCTAAGAAAGGGCTGATCCACGGTGAAGAATTGTATCATTATGAAAGGCCACTACTTGTTAATGAAGAGATACTTTGTTATCAGGAAGTAGAGGATTATTATGATAAATCGAGCAATAGTGGAGAGCTGGGCTTCTTAGTGCTCAAAAGCTACGGAGAAGATGTAAGCGGTAACATTGTTTTTACTGCTAAGTCAACAATTGTTTTTAATGCTGCCTTACGAAAGGAGATGAACAGGTGATAGAATTGACGGAACTAAAGGTGGGGGATGCACTGAGTGATGTCGAATTACCACCTGTTTCTCGTTTAAATTTAATTAAATATGCTGGTGCTTCAGGTGACTACAATCCAATTCATACGATTGATGAAGAAGCTCAAAAAGCAGGTTTACCAGGGATTATTGCTCATGGGATGTGGACGATGGGGAATTTATCTAAGTTATTTAGCCCTTTTTTGCTAGATGGTTATATTCAAGACTATTCAATTCGCTTTAAAAGTATGGTTTTCTTAAACGATATTATTACATTGAAAGCAACATTGACACAAATCTGTAATAATGAGATGAATTTTGATGTTAATGCCATTAATCAGCATAATAAGCAAGTAATCAGGGGCAATGTACATTTTATTACGTATGAATAATAGTCTACTTTGTTGGTTTACTAAATAGGACAGTCTGATACATTTTTTACAATTCAATTATGTTAAAGTATCAAAGATGCTACGAATGATTGATATTTACGTGTGAATATTTAAGAATGAATAGCAACAATTAATGGAAAAAAGCCATTATTTATGAAATGCTCTTCAAAATTATAAATGTTAAAATTGTTAATTTGTAAGTTTCCTATTTTAGATGGTGATATAAAAACGAACAAAAAAGATTTTGTTATTCCTCACAATCCAATTAAATGCCTTTTTTATAGATGTATTTTGTTATTTAATTGGATTGTTGGGGTGATTTTGTTATCTAAACTATGTTTCTTTCATTGTATGTACCTTATTTAAATATTGTTAGATCATATCTTCTGAGAAACCCTTTAACAATTTCTCCTCATTCATCTCAGTTAACATCTATTTCGTAAGTTGTAGGTTAATTTGTCCTTTCCTCCACATTGCATATGTTTCATATTTTTATTCCTATAATTATACCTTTGCAAACAAACTAGTAGAGAGAAATCAAAAATGTAACATAGTAACCACCTATGTTCATGTGCAGAATTACGCTGTTAAAGATTTTCACTATCTTTGTCTACTATAAAACGATGACTGTCTAGTTTAAGAGCCATAACTATAAAGATTACGAAAAGAATGTAAAGTATTAAAAGAAGGCAATAAAATTAAAAAAAGCGATCTTATTGGTAACGAAGTATTTTCTTTCAGCACGGTTATTATATTTATTAAGTTAACCTATCTATATGTAATCCTAATATTGGTTTATCAGGTTTGAAGTACCCCCTTTTACGAAACAAGAAGAATGCAAGGCTTTTTTGTTCTCTACTAGCATTTATACACTGAAATAGTCCTATAAAAATAGTTTTACATTGCGCATAATAATCAGTGAATTTACACTATTGAAAAAAATAGAAAAAAATCATATTATTTCCTTGGGTTAAAAGATTAAAAACAGAAGGGAGTATCATATTGAAAAAAACAATAATTTCTACCATCGCTAGTATATCATTAGGAATTAGTTTAATGTCCGTTTCTATTGCCAATAGTGCTTCAGAGTTTAAGGCCCGAGGTCAAAATCCACCTCAAAATAATCCTTATATTTTTAGTGGAGAAGAAATTGAGCTAGATAAGGAAGAATCGAAACGATTAAAACTTATCCAGTCTACTTACGAAAAAAGAGGCATAAATGGGACAAGTAATGCAATTAAAAAAGGGAATGGTAATAAGTTGGGATTGACTGAGGATGTACAAATGGTGAATCCTGAGGCATGGAATGGGGAGCTAACTGTTAGTAATGTCGTTGTACTTTTAGCAGAGTATCCTGATCATCCTGTTAATGACATTTTACCTAATGATACTGAATTGTATTATGAAGACTATAATAAAGAACACTTTGAAGGGCTCGTGTTTGGAGAGAATGGTTATGAAGGACCAAAAGGTGACAAGTTAATCTCCGTGAAACAATTTTACGAGGAACAATCTGGGGGAAGTCACACGATTGATGGAGAAGTATTTGGGTGGTATACCGTTGATAAACCTTCAACATATTATGGAAATGAAGATTATGAATATGAGCGAAGGTACGAACTAGTTGAAGATGTCCTAAAAAAATTTGGAGAAGATGTAGCAGCAAACAATATTGATTTATCTAGATATGATCAGATGGATCAATATGATTTTGACAATGATGGAAATATCTTTGAGCCCGATGGGATAATTGATTATGTAATGGTTGTACAATCAACTGTTGCTGAAGATGGTGTTTTTATGTCAGATAATATTACTAGTGATGAAACAATTTGGCCGCATTATTGGCATATTGATGAACCAATTAATCTCGATGGTACAGATCTAAAAGGATTTTCTTATACAATACAAGGTGCGACAGGAGGAGCAGCTATTTTTGCACATGAGTTTGCTCACGCTCTGGGTTTACTTGATGAATATGAAAATTCTGGGTTAGGAGAACCTATATCTTTCTGGTCTCTAATGGCTTCTGGTAGTTGGGCAGGCGAAATCCCACAAACAGAACCACCTGGGTTTAGTCCTTATGCAAAGGAAATATTACAGGCTACTTTTGGAGGTAATTGGTTATCAGGTAATACAATTTCTGTTGAAGATATTGATAGTAACGGTCTAGAAATATTGCTTGATCAAGCAAGTACTAAAGGAACGAATAGTGATGTAGTTAAGATAGAACTCCCTAATAAAGAAATTACAATAGAAGAACCTTATAGTGGGAGTTACGCATTTTATAGCGGTAGAGGCAACTATTTAGCTAACGATTTGGTTTTTAATTTAGACCTAACAAATACATCAACTGACGCTTTCCTTACATTTAAAACTTCTTATGAAATTGAAGAAGGATGGGATTTTGCTTCAGTCCAAATAAAAGAGGATGGAACTAATGAGTGGGTAGCCATAGAAGGGAATATAACAACAACTGAGGCAGAAGAAGATAATAATAATCCCGGACATGGAATTACAGGGAAAAGTGATGGATGGATAGATGGTGTTTTTGACCTATCAGCATTTGTAGGTGCAAAAATCCAATTAAAATTTCATTATTTCACAGATACTAACACAGTTGAAACAGGATTTTGGGTTGATGACATTAGCGTTGTTACTGATGGAGAAGAAATTTTCTTTGATGATGCAGAAGGTGAGACATCAGCAATTCTAGATGGATTCACGAAAGCAACAGGGACATATAGTGGTGAGCACTACTATTTATTAGAATGGAGAAACCATCAAGGGGTAGACAAGGCATTGAGTCATATTCGTCCAATTACTAGTAAACCCGTATTTTTATCGTATAAGCCAGGGTTGGTCATATGGTACGTTGATCATACTCAGGACAATAATGCTGTTGGTGATCATCCCGGAGATGGTTATTTAGGTGTAGTTGATGCTGATCAACAAATGGTCACTTGGACAGATGGTTACATCACATATACTGATACACAAATTCACGATGCCGCATTTGGTTTAGTACAATCGGAAAAAGTCTATTTAGACTACGATGATTATTATGGTGCAAGCATTAGGGATAACTTTACTCAACAAAATACACTATTTGATGACAGTCAATCTTACCTTAACAGTAAAGTAGCAGATGCAGGGCGTAACATTCCGACATATGGCTTGAAAATTCGCGTTATAGGAGAAAGTGATGACAGAAGTGTAGGTAAAATTCTTTTAACACGAGATTAATTAAATAACTATAAAAAAATACTGTTCTTGACATTTGATCTATAGTTAAGTTCGGAGCATCCTTATTTAGGCTATAAAAGTTAATAATTGATATCTTTTCTTTTATGTAAGTGAAAAAATAACACAGTTTTCGAAAACAGCCCTATACAAAAAACTAAAAAAGGCAACTAGTTTTCATTTCAGAAAACGATTTGAAGTTAATATTTATAGTATAGAACATTTAAGGAGTACTAGTTACTCTTTTTTTTATTGTGTCATTCATTCCGAAGCATGCTATTTGATATTTTTCATTCAATATTATTAATAGCTGAATGTTGACTTAAGCTTATATTCTATCATACGTCAGTTATGTATATATTTTTATACATAACAATGTATAAAAATTTACACATCATATGTAACTTCTTTCAAGCACATATTTAAATATCATACATAAGTCTCATTGGAAATAATGACATTTTATTTCCTTTTTTTTATGTAGTTCAAATGTAGTAATTTTTAGTTGTTGCGATAGTTTTGGTATATCAATTGCAATTTTATATTAACATGGCGAACAATCATCGGTATTGTTGTCTAAATATTAGGAAAGAGGTGTTGTTCGGTTTTATATTTTTTTGTTGATTGGGGGGAGGAGTTACGACGTATTTATGTGATTGATTCCAAGTCCCAGGAATTGATTACGGTATGTTTACGCTTATTAAGTAAATATTTTGCATTTGAAAAAAACAGAAAATTAAGAAAAGAGAATAACTATACAAAAAGGAGGAATTATGTTGTCAAAAAAACGAAAGGTCATGTACAAAATTACTAGCATTATCCTTGTATTTACTGTTATTTTATCGACAGGTTCCCTTACTCAAGCCAACTCAATTAACAATGATCATGCTTCTATCGTTAAGGGAAGAGAGGAAATAAAAAAGCCGTTACAACATGCACCTGGATATAGCGAATTGACATTTTCAGACTTGAGTAGCGTGTATGAACACAATGATGTTCATAATACGGTTCGATCAATAAAATCTAATAACATCGAAAACAATGTTATTTCAGCAACTAGCACAGTTATTGATTTTGCTTATTTAAATAATTTGTCCTATGACAGTTTAATAGACTACCTAATATATGATCTTAATAGCGTCGATGATATAGAGGATTTTTGGACGTTTAGCTCAGATGCTGTTGACTTTTATGTTGATGAAAGTCGCCATCAAGCATTATTAGATGCAATCGTACAACAAGCTCCTCAGTGGAGAGAAACAAATGATGTAGGTTTAATCAATCTTATAGAGATGGCAAACAGACCTTTTTATAAATCAGATGAATATAGTGAATTAAGCTTTTATGACGACTTGGAGTATCGAGAGAAAGTAAATCCAGCAATCAATGCAGTTTTAGACAATCGTAATGTTGGTTTTAGTGACACGGCTGAAGGCAACTACTTAATCACTCAATTAAGCTGGTTTTTAAATCATGCAGTTACAGATAGTGATATGTACTATAAATTTGGTGATGTTGTTCGTGAGTTTACTTCTAATTTAACATTGTATGCCGACTATGATGCAGCAATTGATGCTTATATAGAATTTATTTATTCACTTGATTGGCAAACAAAATATAACTATGGGACAACAGGTTGGGAGTTTAACGCTGGTTTAGATTATTTAATAGAACAAATAACTATTTTTATTTACGAGATGGAAGAAGATTACCGTTTAGTATGGGCATTAGACAACACTATGTGGCTGATCCTCCATTTTAACGTAGGTGGCTATCATTCAAATGAATATTATGGCTATGAAGCTATTACAGAAGCTCTTGATACAGTATACAATAGATGGGGAGCAAGGGAATATTTAGCTCTTTATCATATTTATTGGCAATATGATGGCATAGATGCAAATGGAACAACTGTAGCAAGAGTAGCCCCTTATGATTCATTTGTTGATCGATATTTCGGTAATGAATATGTGTTTGAAGCTGGTGAGTTTACAATTTGGGCAGGAGATGACGTACCAGAGGACAAAATAAAAAGAATGTATTGGGCAGCAAGAGAAGTTAAATCACAGTTTCATAGGTTTTCTGGAACCGATGATCCAGCCGACGGACCAGGAAATCCTGATGACAACTTATTATCAATTGTGTATAACAGCAAATTTGAATACCAACTTATGAATGGCTTATTAAATAATGATTATAGTGTTGAAAATGGTGGTAGATATATAGAAAGTGCAGGATTATTCTACACATGGGATAGAAGTGTTGCAGCAGGAGATAGTAGGTTTGAATTAGAAGAGTTGTTTCGACATGAATATACGCATTACTTAATGAGTAGATTTCTAATACCAGGGTTTTATGCTGACACTCCTTTGTACGATAACAATAACAATTTACCTTGGTTCGGCGAAGGCGGAGCTGAATTTTTCGCTGGTTCTACTAGAACTGGTGTAGACGGTAGAAATGTGATGGTTGAGGAAATAGGTGACCCAGCCTCTCGGTTTACAGTTGAACAAGTGATCAATGCGACTTATGATTTATATGGTTTTGATTATTATGATTATGCATACAGCTTCTATGATTTTATGGTCAACGGCAACGGTGGAGACTATTTATATATTTTAAATGATTTAAATGAAATTGTAGCTAACGAAGATTTTGAAAGAGCTTCAACTTTGTATAGGCAATATGTAGATGATCTTTCTCAAGACAATGCCGTTGAGGCAGCATACCAGCAACATATGAATGAGATGTGGGAAAATTACACGAATGGAGAGTACCGCACTGTTTTAGTAGGTGATGAGTATTTATACGAGCATCCTGAAAGGTCTATAAGACAAATTCAGAATGATATTACTAGTTTGATGAATTTAGATAATCTTGAGGTGACAACAAAATCATCGACTTTCTTTGAAACATTTACGCTTGAAGGAACATACGTTAGTGAAAGCTCATCTCGTGGCGAAGCTGTTGATATTGCTGAGATGGATAATGCTACGAATACTGCTTTAAGTGAACTAGATAATAGTGGTGTTTGGAGTGGTTATAAAACTGTTACTGCTTATTTTGTAAATCATCGAGTCAATTCAAATGGACAATTTGAGTTTGATGTAGTCTTGCATGGAATTTATGCAGGCGAAACGAATAACAGTGCACCAATTGCAGTGATTAATGCTCCTGCTACTGTTGTAGTTAATGAATCGACCTTATTCACAGGTGGTGATTCATATGATGAAGACGGTTCTATCGTGAATTATGAATGGGATTTTGGAGATGGAAACATAAGCTCAGAGGAAAATCCTATTAATATATATGAGGAAACCGGCTCATTTGTCGTAACATTATCGGTAACAGATAATGAAGGGGCTACTGGATTTACAACTAAGACGATAGTTGTAGAAGGATCTGATGAAGAAGGAACAGAAACGGAACCAAATAACCGAAAATCAGCTGCGAATAACATACAAGTTGAAGGTGAAATTAAGGGCTCTTTAGATTATGCAACTGGAGATCATACAGACTGGTTTTATTTTGATGTTGAAGAAGCAGGTGATATCGTTGTAAATGTTACAAAAACAGGTGGAGAAATAAATGCCATAGTAGAAGATGAAAATGGTAATCGCATTGGCGAGCCTCTAAGAAATAATACAATGACGCTATCCACAGGAAGATATTATGTGATCGCTTATACATGGTCTGGAGAATCTGCTGATTATACAATATCAATATCTCACGACAATGCTAGTACAAATACTGCTCCAGTAGCTATCATAAATGCACCTAGTAGTGTTGTTGTAAATGAAACAGTTGCGTTCGATGGTGGTGATTCATATGATGAAGATGGATGGATAACTTCTTATGAGTGGGATTTTGGTGACGGCCATACGAGTTCAGTAGCAAACCCAACCCATGTTTATGAAGAAGTAGGTTCATTTGATGTGCAATTAACTGTTACCGATGATTTAGGAGAAACAAGTGTGACAATAATGAGCATCACTGTTAATAATGACGTACTAATAAGTGAAACTGAGCCAAATAATCGAAAATCTAATGCCAACTTCATTGAAGGCAGTATTGTTGGGTCTCTTGATTATGAAGCAGGAGATCATACTGATTGGTACTATTTTGATATGGTGGATGATGGAGAAGTGACAATTAACCTTAATCAATCGGGTGGAAATTATAATGTTGTTGTTGAGGATGAGAATGGTGAAATTGTAGCAGAGCCACTTCGTGACAATGTTTTTCACCTCACAATGGGTACGTACTACATCATAGCTTATACATGGTCCGGGGAGGAAATAATCGATTATTCGATTCAAATCACAAAATAGATTTGTGATCTTAACTTTCCAAACCGACAAAGGAAAATAGATTTAAGTTAACAAAGAAGCAATAGACCAAATCTACTCAATGATTTTGTCTATTGCTTTCTCTATGGTGAAAAAAGAGTTGAAAATCAATTGTGCAAAAAAACAGCAGTTTTTCGTGTATAAGGTGAGTGTGTGACTGTTGATGTTCTAAAAAATTCTTTTTTCCTTAAATATTATGTATAGCGTCTAATTCCCATATAATAATCATAAGAACAAGCGTACGTGTGGCTGTTTTAACTGGTTGTAATAACTGTTAACGTGTTGGAATGATATAAATGTGTTTACGTAGATACCCTTTCTTGCGTTTTTAGTTAGCAGCTGTTAGTTAAATTTAAGTTCCATTCTTCTACTTTTTGTAGTCATTCCCATTGACTTATAAAATTCAATGGCAAATATATTTTTCTCGGACACTCCCAATTCGATACTATCAACTGTGAGACTTTTCCCGAAATTAAAAACATATTTAGTTAGCTTTTTTCCGATGCCTTTCTTCCGGTGCGTTTCAGCAACTGATAAACTGTTTATAACCAATATTTTCCTTGCTCTGACAAAAGAATTTTCGGTTATTTCTTCTTCCTTCGTCACTATAACACCAACTATATCCTTGCCAATAGTAGCCACAAAAATATGTTGTTTACCATCATTCAATTGACGTTCAAAGAATTCTTGCTCGACTGGATTGGGATTGTCAATGTATAAATCTGGTCTTACACGCACGTGGAGGTTGTGAACTTGCCTAAATAAAGGCAACAATAACTCGTAGTCGTTCATATCAGCGTTTCGAATAGATACATCCATATTTTTTCCTTCCCCCTTAAAGATAGCTTACTTTTACTATTCCTCACCCTTGAACTGGCATATCTCTTAAACTATTCAATCCTTTAGATATGAAAAAATACTTTCTTTATATATTAACCATTAACAGAAAATCCTACAAACCCTTTCCCTTATTATTTGAAAACCACAATATCTTACAATACAGGAGAATAAAAAAAATAAATTGAGCTGAAAACTACGCTAATTTAAGCTTGTTTTAATAGTTATAGTCTCCGCCTTTATAGGTGGATCTTTCAATTAGGTGGTATGGGGTCATCACCTGATATGTTAGAAGCTGATCTTTAGATTAATATGAATGTAGCAGACGTTATAAGCATTATTCTTTTCAAAATCCACCTTTTCGCTTTATGATTAGTAAGAATACGTAAAATTTCATCTATCCGAAATAGTAAGTCGTTCATGCGAATAGTAATAATAGTACATTTAATATTGATGAAGGCTGTTTTCGTATAGATTGTTTGCTGTCATACTAAGTAATCAATGCTTAAAAATCAAGTGTTCGTGGCATCTGTTCTCATTTTAATATAAAGTCAATGGTGTAAATTTTTTTGCTGCTGTCCTCAATTATCTCAATTGCAACAAAGTTTACGAAAAGAGCCTTGGTGGAAAATGACTCTCTTTTTTTTTGACTACTATCAGTAATTTTATAAGTGAAGGTGGGTTTAAATGACTTCAATTTCTGTTCCTGCTAGTAAACAGGCACACAATGAACAGATACAGGAAAACAAAATTGTCCTTATATGGAGTTTTACTGTGTGGCTTGTTGTGATGAATACAACGATGTTTAATGTAGCATTGCCGAGTGTGCTACACGATTTATCTTTATCTTCTTCTTCAGCGTCCTGGATTGTCTCTGCATATTCAGTGTCTTTTGCTATTGCAACGTTAACATTTAGTCGACTATCTGACTATATTCCAATTTCAAGACTGTTACTTATAGGCTTGACAATATTAGGGGTTGCTTCAGTGTTAGGGTTTCTCTCTCAGAGCTTTTTAATTTTGCTTGTTGCACGTATATTACAAGCTGCTGGAGCGGGGGCAGTTCCAGGACTTGCAATGGTACTTGCAAGTCGCTACATTCCACTTTCTAGAAGAGGGAAAGCGATGGCACTGATTTCATCGGCTGCTTCACTAGGTTTTGGGTTAGGTCCCGTAATAGGTGGGGCAATTACGCAATATTTGGGTTGGAATTATCTATTTGCTGTAACAGGTCTTGTTTTACTGTTTATTCCTATTTTTTTAAAACTATTACCTCAAGAAGAAGTGAAAAAGGTAAAGTTTGATACGATTGGTGGAATTCTTACCGCTTTATGTGTAACTGGATTGTTATTGTTTCTTTCAACTTTTTCTTATGTCATTTTAATAATTACAATTATGTTAATTTTTATTATGTGGAGACATATAGGAAAAATAGAACTTCCATTTATTCAACCTGCATTACTTAAAAATAGACAATATTTAAAGCTATTATTCATTGCTTTTTCTGCATTTATAATACACTTTGCCTCCTTATTCCTATTACCACTTATTTTAGCAAATGTGTATAATATGGAGCCTGCTGCAATTGGGATGATTATTTTTCCTGGTGCGATTTTATCTGCAGTAGCTGCACAGTTTATTGGACGATTAATAGATAAATTCGGTAATATACCTTTAATCACTTTCGGACAAACGTTTCTTATGATTGCGACTGTTTTGTTTGCTATCCTAGCTAGTATATCTCCATACTTCATTCTTGTAACATATATGTTCATGAGTATTGGTTTTTCTGCACTTACTTCAAGTATTTCAAATGAATTAACGAGGATTTTACCTAGTTCTGAAATAGGATCTGGTATGGGAATGGCTCAATTGACGCAATTCATTGGAGGTGCTTTTGGTGTAACATTAACAGGGATATTATTAACGATGCAACAACAAAGAGGATTTGTAGCAGAGATAAGTTATAGGAATATTTTTGTCGTTCTATCGTTGCTGCTTCTTTTGGCAATTGTTATGTTTGCACTGTACGTACGACATAAAATTCCAAATGAAAAAGGAGCTTAATTTTTACTATGCGAAACATTTTTTGACGCCTATTAATAGTAAAGTTTAAGGAAAAAAGGTTGCTCTAGACCCACACGATGTATAGTTGTTATGATGTTACGTAAGATAAGTGGAGGGGTTATTATGGAGCAACAAAAATATCAAGAACTAAAAATGGGTGAACGTGGAGCAGTGATAAGTATCATTGCCTATATCTGCTTATCAGCATTGAAGTTATTTATAGGAAACACTGCAAATTCTCAAGCGTTAATCGCAGACGGACTAAATAATGCAACGGATATCATAGCATCTGTTGCAGTCTTAATAGGTCTAAAATTGTCTCAAAAACCACCTGATAAAAATCATCCATACGGCCATTGGAAAGCAGAAACAGTAGCTTCACTAGTCGCTTCGTTTATTATGATGTTTGTAGGTGTCCAAGTTTTATATGACGCTGTAATCTCAGTTGTTAGCGGCAAACATCAATCCCCTGACATGATTTCTGCATGGACAGGAATTTTTAGTGCAGTAGTCATGTATTTTGTATACATATACAATAGAAATCTAGGGAAGAAAATTAAGAGTCAAGCCGTCCTCGCTGCTGCTAAAGATAATTTATCCGATGCATGGGTAAGTATAGGTACAACTGTGGGTATAGTCGGTTCACAGCTTAATTTGCCGTGGTTAGATCCTCTCACTGCAATTATAGTTGCAATTCTTATTTGCAGAACAGCTTGGGGGATTTTTCAAGATGCATCGCTACATTTAACAGACGGTTTTGATGAAGAGCTCATTAGCTGTTACAAAGAAACAGTTCTTAGTTTATATGGCGTAAAAGGGGTAAAAGAGATTAGAGGAAGGAGGTATGGGAATAACGCTGTAGTAGACATTGTTATTCTTGTTAACTCTAACCTAAATATTCGTGAAGCACATGATATATCAACGATGGTTGAAAATGTCTTAAGAAAGGAACATGAGGTATATGATATCCATGTTCATGTCGAGCCTAATTAACGGTTTTAACGAAAAAACAGCAGTTTAAGAATTCAAAAAAGCCACCAATTACAATAATACAAATAATTATGTTAACATCGAGTTCCGACAGCTTTCACGTTATATAAGTAACACTTTCATTAGCAAAAATTCATTCATTTTAATGTGTTAAGTTCATTTAAGTCCATGAATAGCAAATGTGTAACGACGAATAATAAAATGACTAACATAATTAGGTGGGATGATTTTGAAAAATGCTGTTATTTGTGCGTTTTTTATTGTTGCTTGCTTGTTAACAACTCATAATGTATATGGAGAAGCAGAGAAGATCAAGTCAGCCATTATTATTGATGATTTTGGTGGGGGAGATGGTGGAGTGATGGAATTTTTGAAAGGTGATATTCCAATTACTGTCGCTGTTATGCCATTTGCTGACAACTCAATAGAGCATGCGATGTTGGCACATCAACAAGGGTTTGAAATAATGGTACATTTACCTATGCAGCCAAAGAAAGGAAAAAAATCTTGGTTAGGTCCAAAACCCATAACAATTGATCTACCTCCATCGGAAGTGAAAAAGAGAGTAACTGAAGCAATCGAAAGTGTACCTTATGCAAAAGGTTTAAACAATCATATGGGTTCTCTCGTCGTTGAAAATGAAGATATTGTCAGAGCAATTGTTGAAGTTGTTAAACAAAAAAACATGTATATTGTAGATAGTGTTACAAGCCCGAACTCTAAGTTTCCCGAAATTGCTGAGGAGCTAGGTGTTCCACTACTAGAAAGAGATATATTTCTAGATGATATATCCTCTGTGTCTCATGTGACGAACCAAATGTTAAAATTAGCAGAAGTTGCAGAAGAGTACGGGGTAGGAATCGCAATAGGGCATGTTGGTGAGACAGGTAAAGTTTGTTATACTGGAATTTCACAATCAATGAAGCAATTTAAGGAACGAAACATTCAAATTGTTCCAGTATCTGACCTAATTGATGATAAGTATTTTGAATTTGAATAAGGAATAGTCACATAGCTTGTTCTTTTTACATGGCTCCCTTTATCCTGAATGATATGGGATTAAGATTAACGGTTGTTTACCCATACTGTTAGTAATTTTATTATGAAGGGTTAAAAAAACATTTACCACCAAACAAAAACATGTAAATAGGGAAGATTAGAACGTTGGATTATGATTTATGGTAAAATGTATGATAGACTTTAACTATTTTTATATATTGTTTAGCTACAGCTCAACACAAATTATTCGGTCTATTGATTTATAATAGTTGGGTCAGGGGTAGTATAAGGGAGAGGAATTAATGAATATTATTAGTCATTCAGTTGAAAAATTAAAAGACCCTACAGGGATCTTAGTTGGAGATAGATACGAATTTTTTTTACATATTGAAGTAGCGGAAGATGATGACTTATTTAGTCCTGAAGGTTTATATATAAAAGCCATCTTCGCAGTTTATGAAGATGATTATAAAGTTGCGCAATATCAGATTATTGAAAAAAACACAAATAAATATTATGATTGGGCTTTAGACGCAGAGGAAGAAATCCAAGTATTAAACTATTGCAAACAAAACTTTGAATAAATATAGGGTTTAAGAAGGGCGATATCTCAGTAGGGGTACTGTCCTTTCATCTTTTTAGCATGACATTCATATCATTCGTGCATAGGGTAGACCGCATTGAATTAATTACAAAAAACGTAACACGTAAAGAAAGCAGGTATAGCAATGCAAGATTTTTTGTCATTAAACCTTTCAGATACATTAATCAATACATTAACAAATGAAGGAATCGTTCAACCTACACCGATTCAGGAACGAGCAATCCCAAAAATACTCGACAATAAAGATGTCATTGCTCAAGCACAAACTGGGACTGGTAAAACAATTGCGTTCATGTTACCGATTTTAGAAAAGATTGATGCGAGCAAAGGACACATTCAAGCACTTATTGTAACTCCAACACGAGAGTTAGCCTTACAAATTACTGCTGAATTAGAAAAATTTATTGCGGATGTAGAAGGTGTTCATGCTTTAGCAGTATATGGTGGACAAGAGGTAGATAAACAGCTAAAAAAATTAAAACAAAACACTCAAATCGTCGTTGGAACGCCAGGTCGCCTTTTAGATCATATTAAAAGAAAAACGATTGATTTATCTACAATAGATATTCTCGTGCTTGATGAGGCTGACCAAATGTTGAATATAGGATTTCTAACAGAAGTAGAAGAAATCATTAAAGAGACTCCTGATAAACGTCAAACATTATTATTTTCTGCTACAATACCTACAGAAATAAAAAAATTAGCTTCAAAATATATGCATGACCCTTCATACATTCAAGTTGAAAAGATTCAAGGGCCAGCAGATAATGTTAAACAAATAGCAATACATACAATTGATCGTGCCAAACAAGCTACACTCTTCCATTTAATAGATACTCGTCGCCCATATTTAGCAGTCATCTTTTGTAGAACGAAGAGAAGGGTTAGTAAGCTGTACGACATACTGAAATCAAAAGGATATTTATGTGATGAACTACACGGAGATTTATCACAAGCAAAAAGAGAGCAAGTGATGAAACGGTTTAGAGATGTACAGCTTCAATTGCTTATTGCAACAGATGTGGCAGCAAGAGGGCTTGATGTAGAAGGTGTTACTCATGTTTTTAATTATGATATACCACAGGATGCCGAAAGCTACGTTCACAGAATTGGGAGAACTGGTAGAGCTGGTATGCCAGGAGAGGCTATTACCTTTTACTCTTCTAATGATCGCCCAGTCCTTGATATGATTGAAAAAGATCTAAACATCAAGATAGAAAAACAAAACGTAGGTAAAATAACGAAGAATGAGGACAAGGGTAAGAAAAAAAATTATAAATCAAACAGAACCAATAAGAATAAATATTCTCGTCAAGATAGTAAGGACGAATCCAATTCTAAATCAACAACTAAGTCTAATAAGCAAAGTTCAAGGTCGAGGCAATCACAAAAAACTCATAACGATGAGTCTGGGTCCACATTTAAAGGTAGTAGGAATAGCTCTAAAACTAGTTCGAATAAAAAATTGCATCGGAAGAAGAATGTCAAAAAGAAGGCTACTCAAAAAGGCAGAAGAAAATAAGTCATGTTAAGCAAAGTACTTCAAAAGAGATCGTGAGTGTAGGTTAAACTACTGTGGTGAGACACTACTACTTTGAAAAGTTTGTGCTTATCATAAAGGTGAAAACCATCCAAACAAAAAATGTTAAACAGTGATGAGGAATGGTATATGAAATTGGTTTCATGGAATGTTAACGGAATAAGGGCATGTGTAAAGAAAGGGTTTTTAGATTATTTTAATGAAGTGGATGCAGATATTTTTTGCATTCAAGAGTCAAAATTACAGCACGGTCAAATTGACTTAGATTTAACAGGATATTTTCAATATTGGAACTACGCTTTGAAAAAAGGTTATTCTGGAACAGCGATATTTACCAAAATAAAGCCACTATCTGTCTCATATGGGGTGGGAGATAATGAAAGTGAGCCTGAAGGTAGAATTATTACTTTAGAGTTTGATAAATTTTATTTAGTAAATGTTTATACACCTAATGCTCAAAGAGATTTAGCAAGACTTGAATATCGTTTACAATGGGAAGATAATATAAGAACTTATCTTTTGGAATTAGATAACATCAAACCTGTAATCCTATGTGGAGACCTTAATGTAGCTCATAAAGAAATCGATTTGAAAAACCCTAAGTCAAATAGGGGCAACTCTGGATTCACTGATGAAGAACGTGAAAAGATGACAAATCTGCTTGATGCTGGTTTTGTTGATTCTTATAGATTTCTTTACCCTAATAAGGAAGATGCCTATTCGTGGTGGTCCTATATGAACAAAGTAAGAGAAAGAAACATTGGATGGAGAATAGATTATTTTATCGTATCCAATAAACTTAAATCGATTATGTTAGATTCAGAGATTCATTCACAAATACTCGGAAGTGACCATTGCCCTGTTTTACTAGAAATGGATATGTAACAAGTTAGTTAAAAATAGTTGTATGAAGTCATTTTTTATTATAAATTAACTAAGTAATGTATTAGATCAATTTGGAAATACTGTTTACAAGTAAATTTATTGAAGGTGGACGAACTTATGGTATATTTTCTCTTTTTCATTGCTGCATGTTTTACTATCTTTCTAGCTGTCCAGTTGTCAAAACATGCTGATATTATTGGAGAAAAATCAACTTTAAATGCAGCGGTGTTAGGGTTAATGCTTGGTGGAGCAACATCGTTACCTGAAATCACAACGAGTGTGACTTCTATTTTTATTGAAAATCCAGATATTGCAACTGGAAATGTACTAGGTAGTAATTTATTTAATTTGTTAATACTAGCTCTCGTTGATCTCTGGTATCGAAATAAGCAGATTTTTAATTACTCTAGCAAAGAAAATGGTTATACAAATGTGCTTGTAATGACGCTTTCAAGTATTATTTTTATATCACTTTATATAAGAGTCCCAAATCATTTCTTTTCTATTGGAATAGATACGATTGTGTTAATTAGTGTTTATATATTGGGCATCGTACTGCTGTCAAAAGTTAAAAAACCGCAGCTAGAAGTAGAAGTTCAAGGAGAAACAACTAAATATGCACATGAATCTTTAAAAAAATCTGTTCGAACTTTCATATTGACTGCTTTTCTTATTCTGCTTTTTGGCACCCTGTTAACTATTACAGCAGACCAAATAGCTACACTAACCGGCATTGAGGCTTCCTTTATAGGATCATTTTTAGTAGCAGCAAGTACGAGTTTACCGGAAGCAGTGTCTATTGTCGTTGCGGTGCGGCTTGCAAACTATGGCCTTGCGATTGGTTCAATACTAGGTAGCAACATCTTTAACATACTTATTTTAGTGTTTACTGATGTTATGTTTAGAAGTGGTAGTCTGTTGTTCTATTCTAGTCCAAGCCATATTTATACTGTATTAGGAACCCTTATCCTTTCAATCATCACATACTATGCAATATTAAGAGAACGTTCTATAAATAAAGTTACATACGTTTTGCCAAGTTTATTCGTCGTTATATGTTATTTTATCACTAGTTATGTTATTTTTAGTAAATTATAATAGGCTCACTTTGTAGCTATTGTTAAAATTAATACAAGAATATATGTTTTTGACAATACCTCAGTGTCTAAATGTAATACTTGAATTTATGCAGCTATTTTCGTTCAAAAAACACCAATAATTAAAATTAACTTCAAGTTCCGTTAGATACATACACCTAGAAGAAGCTTAAGCAGAAGGTTAAACTTAACCAGACAATAAAGGCATGTTCAGCTACAATGAACAACTAATAAAAAACAAGCCTTCAAAATTAATCAGATGAAGGCTTGTTTTTATTGTCAGGCTCTTTTTTTTGGGACCAAATTAGTATATTAGGTTATCGAAAAAAAATGCCACGAACGTATTATAGGTGTGCATTTACATAGCTCGAAAAGCATCCTATTATTTTGTAAATACATCATTTGATCACGCATCAGCTACATCATTTAGACGTTCATTCTACGCTCTTCAGCATACACAAGCTTGCCGTTGATAAACGTTTGCTCAACTTTATTTCTTAAGTCAAATGGGTCTCCGCTCCAAAGTACGAAATCAGCGTCTTTCCCAACTTCAATAGATCCAATCTTTTCTTCCAACCCTAAGTGTTTTGCAGCATTTAACGTAATAGCTTTTAATGCAAGCTCTTCTGTTAAACCATATTTCACAGCTAAAATAGCACTAGTCATCAAGTGATCTATGCCGACAACTGGGTGATCGGTAGTAATAGAGAATGGTACATCTTCATTAGCTAACGCTTGAAGTGTGTGCCAACCTTTATCAGCAAGTTCAATTTTTGACCGAGAAGACATTGTAGGTCCGACAGCTACACGAACATTATGCTTAGCAATGAAAGGAGCAATTTTATGACCTTCTGTACAGTGCTCAATCGTAAGGTCGAAGCCAAATTCATTTTTTAAACGTAATGCAGTTACTATATCATCAGCACGATGTGCATGAACACGTAATGGAATTTCTTTATTAAGTACTTTTGCAATATTTTCTAGCTCAAGTTTACGATCAACCTTGCCCTTTTTCCTATTTTCAATATAATTTTGCACCTCAATTAATTTTTCTCTTAACAGTGCAGCTGTCCCCATTCTTGTTATAGGCAAAATACCTTTACCACCATGAAAGCGTTTTGGATTTTCACCCAGAGCAGCCTTTAATCCCGACGGACTTTTGACTACCATTTCGTCAACGATATGGCCGACCGTTTTTACGATAACCATTTCACCACCGATTACATTGGCACTTCCGGGCATGATTTGGACAGTTGTAACTCCAGCAAGACGTGCATCATTAAATCCCTTTTCAATAGGATTAATACCATCTATTGCTCGAACTTGAGGAGTTGACGCTGCGCTTACTTCGTTGTAATCTTGTCCTTCTTTACCAATTCCCTCTTCATGAATTCCTAAATGTGTATGGACATCTATTAGACCTGGTGTAATAACTTGGCCTCTAGCATTCACAACCTCACATCCATCAGGAATAGCAATATCATTTCCAATTTTTACGAATTTCCCGTCAGAAATAATGATTGTTCCTTCACTTAATTTTGTTCCATTACCAATATAACCAGTCACATTTGTAATTGCTAACATCAAAATCCTCCTAAAATATCAATAAAATAACTTAATTGTTCTATTAATCATATTTTTCTATCTATATCTTATTGATCATAATGGATATTTGAAATATTGTAAATAGATTGCAACCAGCCGAATCTGTTAACTGTTTGCTGTCATTTTACTATAAGAAAATGAGAATCTGTGCTAACAAAGTTTCCTCGAAATATAACGAAAATGATGCAATTTTAGCATGAGGTTTACGCGTAGCACTGATGGTGTTACTATAATGACTAATTCGTTTATTGAGGACTAGATTCTTCGCTATAGTATTGAAAGGAATAAAAGCAAAGCAAAAAAAACTAAAGTGGAATTATGATAAATAGGCAAATTCTTGTTTTATCTTTGGGTGACTTCAGTTAGTTGATACTCAAAAGCTCTTATCATCGTTAATACTGTATTTGAAATTTTGTCGCTACAATTTCAACAATATTACCGTTAAAAGGTGTTTTCATCCAAGATCCTGATTTTTCACGTAGTAAAGATGCAACGAAATGATTATTCTATAGTAAAAAATCAACATGGAAACAAGCTTTTTATAACAATAATTAATTAAATAGACATTGGAGAAAAAACAATGAGGATGTTAGCTAAAAGAAAATTATTGTCATTTACACCGATTCAATTGATTGTTTTTTATTATACAGTTGCTGCGATCGTATCAACAATTTTACTCATGCTTCCTATCGCTGTTAAAGATGGTGTGGAATGGTCATTTATAGATGCTTTATTTACTGCTATCAGTGCAATAAGCGTAACAGGGCTAACTGTTGTGTCGACTGTTGACACATTTAGTATTCCAGGAATTTTTATCTTGGCATTTATTTTACAATTTGGTGGCATTGGTTTAATGACCTTAATGACTTTTATGTGGATGTTGTTTAGAAAGAAAATTTCATATCAAAACCGAAAGCTCATTACTTATGACCAAAATCGCATTACATATAAAGGGCTTGTCATGTATATTAAACAAATTTTATTAATCATAATCACGATTGAGACGTTAGGTATGCTTATTTTAGGCACATATTTCTTAAAGTATTATCCTAATTGGCAAACCGCATTTTTACAAGGTTTCTTTGCTTCAATTAGCGCAACGACGAATGCGGGATTCGATATAACAGGGAGCTCTTTAGTACCATATGCAAACGACTATTTTGTTCAATTTATATATATCATTCTATTAATTGTTGGAGCAATTGGCTTTCCAGTCTTGATAGAACTGAGGGATAGTTTATCTTTTATGAAATGGAACAAAAGGTTTCGTTTTTCACTATATGTAAAACTCACTACACTTACTTTTTTCATTTTAATTGTAGTTGGAGGACTATTGATTTTCCTCTTCGAATTTAATCATTTTTTTTCACATAAATCGTGGCATCAATCACTGTTTTCTTCTTTGTTCCATTCTGTATCAGCAAGGAATGGTGGCCTAGCAACAATGGATTTAAATAATTTTTCAACTGCTACTCAGCTTACATTGGCTATGCTTATGATTATAGGTGCATCACCTAGTAGTGTTGGAGGAGGGATACGGACTACGACCTTTGCTATTGTGATTTTAGCGATGTATGCACATATTAGGGGGCAAGGATCAGTGAAGATATTCAAGAGAGAATTAGATAAAGATGATATTGCAAAGTCATTTGCCATTGTAATGATTGCTTTCTTCGTTTGTGCAAGCTCTGTTGTGATCTTGAGCATAATTGAACCATTTTCATTAAAGTCGATCATATTTGAGGTTTGTTCAGCGTTTGGAACGACAGGATTATCTTTAGGAATTACACCTAGTTTGAGCAATGCTGGTAAAATAGTCATTATTGTCCTTATGTTTATTGGAAGGATAGGAATTTTAACTTTTATTTATTCAATATCTGGTGAGCAAGAACAAGAACAGTATCGCTATCCTAAAGAGTATGTCTTAACTGATTAATAAGCACAAAGATTTGTGTGTATTATGCTTGCGAGAATAGAATGGGTCTTTCTGTATTTGAAAAAGGCATCGTTTGTACCCCTTCCATTTTAAAAAAATCTCATGAAATATAGTAATCAATGCGCCTAGCTTGATTTACAGAATCAGACAATGTGCCTTTTTGTCTTTTTTTTCTTGACCTTAACATTAATGTCATCGTTTATACTTAATTTACTTTAAGTAGCACAATCTTTAAGTGAGGGAGGTTGGTATATATAAGCTGAATAATAGCTATTATTTTATTGCCAGCAAGCAGTAGTGGTATACCGTATAGTTAGATATGGAACAGGGTGGAGGTTTTCACATTTATGAAAATAGGTGAACTATCTAACATAACCGGTGTTAGTGAACGATCAATTCGATATTATGAAAAACAAGGGCTTATTACTCCCATACGTTTAGCAAATGAGTATAGGGAATATAATCAATCTGCTATAGAACAGGTAAATACAATCCAATTATATATAAATTTGGGACTGACAACTAAGCAAATATCTAGCTTTTTAACGTGCGTACTAAAAAACAAAGAAGAGTTTTGTAGTGATGTATTACCAATATACAAAGATAAGCTTCAAGAGATAAATAACCAAATTAAACAGCTTGAAATGATTAAATCGAATCTTGAAGAAAGAATATTATACTTTACTACAGGTCACGAAGATAAAGGGAAGCATGGTAGTAGTTAACGTATGCAAATTTACTACCACAAGAAACTTTCAAATGGTTGTACGACTAGGGAGTATCGTTAAGGTAAAGTCTGCTCGTGCATAAGCAAACTTTGTTGCTTCTTATAAACTTAAGTATAACTAGTATAGTTTTTAAACAAGTAAAGATACCTCCAGCGTTAGTTATAATGCAGTTTAGCTCCTCTTGGAAAAAGCAACAAAAATTAATGAGCAATGAGCCAGAACTATAAATGATTTTGATGAGTTGACATCAATTTATGACAAAGTAGGATGCGAAGAACGTTATAAGTATAGTGTTATAACTAAAGTACGAAAAGTAAAAATTAATGCGTAAATAGCCTTATTAAACGATAAGGGAGGTATATATGAATGGCGATCTTACACGTTACTGATAAATCATTTGCAAATGAAACTTATGACGGGCTAGTATTAGTAGATTTTTGGGCACAGTGGTGTCCACCATACAAAATGATCGCACCAATTCTTGAAGATTTAGATAAAGAGTTTAGCCATAAATTAAAGATAGTTAAGCTAGATGTTGATGCAAATGAATGAACTGTATTAAAATATGACATTATGAGTATGCCTACATTATTACTTCTAAATAATGGTGAAGTGATCGATAAAGCCGTTGGATATAAGCCAAAGGAACAACTAGTTAATTTAATTACAAAGCATCTATAAGCTAGTTTTAGGTGAAAAGATAAATAGTATATTTCGTTGCACTATGGATATATGCTTTCATACAACACTTGGTTAGAAACACACTCCTACATAAAAGAGGAGTGTGTTTCTTGCTATTGCAAGTTTAATAGTTAACGCTCTTCTAATAATTCCTTAACGTCATCTATCTTAAAGTCTAGTAGGATTTCTTTTTGCAATACACGTTTTAATGTTTCAGCTACATTACTATTGACATCTAATAAATCACGAATCGTTACTAGCCTTTGCGATTCAAATGCCGCCACAGCAGCTTGGATTTTTTCGCCTTCAGCATTCATTATATGTGCCAACGCTAACTCCTCAAAACCAACTGTAACTAATAAAAATAATAGAACATTCTCTTTATCATAATCAGGTAAAGTAGGTGCAACAGGCATTCCCATTATTAAATCCCTCCTTCTTTATTGTATTGTCTTACACTACATTTGTATGTTGATTGATAGATATTGCTTGTTTAAATGTCTATTTCTTTTTAAGGGAAGATCAAATTGTATTTTTGTACTAGAAACGTACTAGTAGCAATTTTTTATAAGTGTAAAAAAAACTACAATAGAGGGAAATCGGTAAACTTCCCGAATATATTAATTAATATTTAACTTTGTAATCAATTGTCTTATATCATAAAGCTTATTGTTTAAAAGGATTTGTTGTTGATTTACGCAAGTAAGTGTACGCTGAACACTTTCAGAAATAGCAAGTAACTCAGCTGTGTTAATGGTTTGATTCTTAAAAGCAGTAAATGCCATCGTTACTTTATTAGCTTCCGCTTCCATAAGTCGTGCTAAAGCTATTTCGTTTTCTGTAAGAGCTTGTAATAAAAACCATAATGCTTGATCCTTATCTATATTTCCTAATTCAGGAATAACTGGTAAATCCATTTGCAATCCCCCTTTCATTTATGAGGAATTTTATTTAGTACTATAGGATAAAAACAAAATGTGTTATTGCAGTACTAGTCAGGAATATTATTGAAAAAAATTTAAGTTATATTTTGTCATTCGTAGATTCATTGCCTATGAAGTACTAAACATATTCTTTAGAGTATTTTATGGAGAAGGTTACTATTCGCTTGTGCAAAAGGCTAGCATTGAAGGATTGTTTGAAATTTAAGGCTCTTTTCGACAACATAGTTGCTACACATCCTAATTTAGGGTGCAACAATTAAATTTATGCAGTTGCCATGATTATAAATGCACCAAAGCTAGGATTATACGTATTTATTATTTATTTTCTAGTACAAAAAAGTAGTATTGATGTAAAAAATGTATAATTAAATGAACAATGGGAGATTAGCCAAGATAGAAAAAACCTTTCTTACTATAGTTCATTCTTTTGCTAAAATAATACATAGATACAATCACAATACAAGTTATTCACGAGGTAAATAAGTAGAAAGTGAGGCTATTGGATGAATGCAATTCGTAAGGAAATTGTACAATTTTTAGATGAAAATGTTTCAACCTTTATACAGTCTTGGAGACAACGTGTGCTTATTTCAGATAGTGATATACATAAGGAAGAAGTTATTAATAACGGTAAAAAAATGTTTCAGTTAGTTAAGCTTAGATTGGAGAACGCATTAAGTGAGGGAGATGTGCGAAAATTAGCGTACAAGGTAGCTTCAGAAAGAGTAGAAGCGAACATTAATATTGGAGATTTAGTATTTAATGTTAATGAAGGACGCAAAGAAATTAATAACTGGATTATCAGCTCAGGGTTTCCCTACGACCAACTCATACGAATTTTAGAAGAAATAAATACAATTTTTGATCAATTCTCGTATTACACAGTAAGGAAGTATACAGAAATTAAGGAAGAGCAATTAGAGGAGAAAACTTTATTTATAGATCAAACACATAAAGAGCGCTTAACCATTTTAGGGCAAATGTCTTCAAGCTTTGTACATGAATTTAGAAATCCGTTAACAACCGTTATTGGTTTTACAAAGTTAATTAATAATGAATATCCAACGATAAAATATATTGATATTATCGAACATGAGTTACATCAATTAAACTCACGGGTGACTCAATTTCTTCACGTATCAAAAAAAGAATTAATAAACGGTGACAAATTTGAAGTTTCCTTGACAAAATTGTTTGATGACCTACTAAATTTCATTTATCCAAGCATTGTAGATGGTGATGTTAAAGTTACTAAAAATATTCATTCTGATATTAGTGTTTTTGCAAATAAAGAGGAGCTTAGGCAAGTTTTTTTAAACATCCTATTAAACTCTATAGACGCATTGCAATATGTTAGACACACAAAAATAATGAATATTGACTGTAATACATCTGATGGTAAAGCTGAAATTACTATTTCAAACAATGGTCCTGTCATTCCTAAAGAGATCATTGCTGTGATTTTTGAACCGTTTTTTACGACTAAAGAATTAGGTACTGGAATTGGTTTGTATATTTGTAAGAAAATAATTAACAAACATGAGGGAGAGATTAGTTGTGTTTCTGATGAAAAGTTAACTACATTTTCTATTAGACTTCCTTTGTTTGTCAAAAAGGATAGAAGCGCCATTTCATAATAAATAGTTGAAGTATAATAATGTTTTGTTGTTATGGAAAAAAGCTCAGAGGGAATGAGATTTCCTCATAGGGAAACCAGCTAAAAACAAGATTTACCAAGACAAGGAATGTTAAAAACAAACCTTTTTCAATGGTATCTTAATACTACTGCTTTCTAGTTATTAAATTTATAACAACCTTAATCAAAGGTTGTTTTTTACATCGTGTTTAATTTAATTCTTTATTTCTATTTAGTAGCAACTCAGAATAAACAAACAGATGATTAGTAACAAAAAATATAATACTCAACTATTAACATGAAGTCTAGGAAAATAAAAAAATACTCGATGGATAAAATGTTGTAATAGTGCAGTATCCGTTTCATTAATTGTGGATAGCTGAACAAAGATAATATTAGCGAACGAGGCGTGAAAAGGGGCTTATTATCGATGGTGTAGCTAGAAAATGAGTGGGGGAAACCGCAAACCTGTATGTCGGTAGTTTAATGAGACAAGTTGTTAGCAGCTAAAACACATTTATTATCTTTCAATTTAGAAACATGGTTTAAATCCTAGTATTAATAAGAGGAGAGAGTATGTTGAGAAAAAAATTGGCCATTATCTTATTTGTTATTGGGGTTTGTATAATAGAATTGGTGTATTTTATGACTCAAGCTAAAAAATATGTTTCATTAGCACCAATTTCAGTCCATGTAGTTTTATTAACTATGGCAGGAATCATAATATTTAAAGAAATTTCAAATTTAGATCAAAAAGCAATTACTAGCCATTTCGTTAAGAAAATAGGCCTTAGTATGTTCATATTAATTTTTCTGCCTATTAGTTTTTTTATGACAAAGCCAGAATACTCATTTGTTCAGGCACAAAAGGAGGTTGCGGATAACGAATTCGTTACTATTGTAAACAATAACAGGAAATCAATAGAGGACAAGGATGAAGGGATCAGGTTTTACGTAATTACATGTACGAAAGATGGTGAAACTATATCTTTTTTATTTAACCCTTACGATGGATCATATGAGGAACTTCAAACAAACCCTTAAATTAATGATGTTAACATCTGTATCTAGTTTGTCGAATGCCTATATGTATTTGGCTTAGACCGATAAACTAATGAATTTAACCCAATAAAATTAAATTTTGACCTATAAATCCTATAAATTGCCCGATAAATACAATTTGTCTTCGCCTTCAGTAATGCAAATAAGCAGCAACCTGGTGATGTTCGACATCGCCCGATTGCTTAGTAAGGATGAAAGTTAATTTTTTATCTTTTATGACGTTGTTCGCTTTTTTACTCGACTTCTATTCTAGTGAAAACATCTATCATTTATACACTTGCGTCATGACTTTATCTAATACCTTCCGTTGTTCTTCAAAAATACTATAGTATTTTTTCTTCAAAACATCAAACTCTTCTTTCCCAGAATTCGTTAATTGATACAAATAAATCCTCTGTCTCTTACCTTTAATATGAACTTCTCTAGTTAGTAGGCCATCTTCAGTCATTTGAGCAAGCGTATTCAGAAGCGTTGATGGGGCAGGGCACCACTGGCCACCGAGCGTGCGAAATTCTTTTTTAAATTGTTCACTATACATCGTTAACCTCGTTGTCAACAAATACAATATATAAAATTTAACAAATTGAGCTGCACTCATATTTAAGGCAAATCGTTTAGGTTCACTAGACTTATCCATATTATCCCTCCTTTTATAAAATTATACCATATTACTACTTAGTAGCAACTCAGAATTATATTTTAAGAGAATGTAACCAAGAAAAATCATTTTCATCTTAGAATGTCAAGTTTCTGTATCATTCATTAAACGATGTATAGCACTGTGTAGTAGCTGACCTAATTTTCTAGGCTTACAATTCTAAACCGATGTTAGATGTGTTATATGAAAAAAGATGAGACGACTAAAAAATGACTACGTGTATTGCATACTTGTTCTCAGTCGTTAAAAGAGAATAATACAGTAGAACATATTTTCATCTATAAAATATGAAGACCGTTCAACCTTGGATGAAATATACATACCAATTTGTTTGCAAAATTCGTTGCAAACTAATAAATTCCAAGTGCTTAATAGCAAGAAACCTATAAAGCCACAAAAATTAACATTCCTATCAATTTAAGTAAGAAGTAAATTCTACCATTTCGTTACACTCGTTCATAATCAGTTCATATTCAGATGATAAATTGTAGTCAGATAATTTAAAGGAGTGATTAACTAGATGCTTAAGCATGTAAAAAATCCAGATTATATACTCATACTTATTATTCTATTAGCTGCTGTACTGAACATTTTTAACATATGGACAGATGATTATGCCAATCCATATTACACTGCAGCTGTGAACAGTATGATGCAAAGCTTTGAAAATTTCTTTTTCGCATCCTTTGATGCTGCAGGCTATGTAACAGTGGATAAACCACCAGTTGCGTTTTGGATTCAGACCATTAGTGCATTTATTTTTGGATATGATGGTTGGAGTGTCATATTACCACAAGCACTAGCTGGAATAGGCTCGGTAATATTGATGTATGTTCTCATAAAACCATCTTTTGGTACTACAGCAGCTAGAATTGCCAGTTTAGTCATGGCATGTACGCCTATCGCAGCAGCTGTGAGTCGTACGAATAATATTGATAGTCTTTTAGTATTTACGTTGCTTTTAGCTACTTGGGTATTATTTAAAGCTGTGAAGAATGAAAAGGCTCTATGGCTCATTGGTTCATTTGCTGTAATTGGCATAGGGTTCAATATGAAAATGCTTCAAGCATTCATGGTTTTACCTGCTTTTTATTTATTTTATTTGTTAGCAACAAAAATTGATTGGAAGAGGAAGGCGAAAATACTATCTGGTGCAACAGTTGTTTTATTGGTCGTTTCATTATCATGGGCGGTCATAGTTGAACTTACTCCAGAAGAGAATAGGCCTTATGTTGGAAGCAGTCAAACAAATTCCGTCTTAGAATTAGCTTTCGGTTATAACGGGATTTCTCGCTTAATTGGTTTACAGAAAGGCGGTTCTGACGCTGTATCTATCGAGGAAGGAAATGGTACCCCTCAACAAATGTCACCAAATAGAAGTAGAGGTGGTATGCCTGGTGGGGGACCACCAAATGGGCAGATGACTCCAGAGATGGAAGAAAGAATGAAAGAAATGCAAGAACAAATGGAAAGTGGAGAAGGTATACAAAGTGGTAATAATCCAATGATGGGTGGCGCTCGCCAAATGGACGATACTGGTGAACCTGGATTGCTAAGATTATTTAGTACAGCCCTATCAGATCAGATTAGTTGGTTCATTCCATTTATATTGATAGCAAGTATCGGATTGCTTATGAAGATGAGAACCTTAAGAAATATAACACGAGAAAATAGCCAAATATTATTTTGGTTATTATGGTTTATACCTATAGCAGCCTTTTTCAGTGTAGCATCCTTTTTCCATTCATACTATCTCGTCATGCTTGCTCCTCCAATAGCTGCACTTACAGGTATAGGTTGGATGGAATTAGTAAAATCATATCTTAATCATAATGGCTGGCAAAAACGGCTCTTACCAATTGCTATTTTAGTTACTACACTATTTGAGCTATACATTTTGATGGCAAATGTAATAGAAATTGGATTTGGATTACCTTTAGTTGTTGCTTTCTTAGGTATAGGTTTGTCATTAGCATTGTTTATAATGAAAAAAAATAATAAGTTCTCATATCTTACATCTATAGCTAGTCTTCTAGTCTTATTAATTGCACCTTTCTATTGGTCAACGACACCGATGCTTTATGGTGGAATGGCTATGCTTCCGGCGGCAGGACCTGATATAAAAAATACACAAGGTATGGCACAAATGATGATTGGTGAAGCTGACCCGAAAACAATCGAGTATTTAACAGAAAATAATACAGGCGAAGAGTTTTTGTTTGCTACTGCGAAAGCAACTACGGCAGCTCCATACATTATCGAAACAGGTGAGGCAGTAATGGCTATGGGAGGATTTAGTGGAACCGATTCAATTTTAACGGTTGAACAGCTTAGTGACATGGTCAAGGAAGGGAAGGTTAAATACTTTATATTGACATCTGAACTTATGGGTAGAGGTTCGGGTGTAGAAGATTGGATCAAAGAACATGGCACGGAAATTCCTAAGGATCAATGGCAATCTACTTCTAATGAATCCCAAATGAGCGGAACGATGACGTTATTCAAAATTACGGAGGTGGATTAAGCCGATGAATGAGCATGTTAGGTATTCTATTATTGTCCCAGTCTACAATGAAGAATCTGTTATTCATGAGACGTACCGTCGTTTAAAAGAAGTTATGGAAAGTACAGCCGAAGTTTATGAATTATTGTTCGTCAATGATGGTAGTCAAGATAACACTGCTTCTATAATAAAAAATTTCTGTGAAGATGATCCATCAGTAAAGCTAATTAATTTTGCTAGAAATTTTGGTCATCAAATCGCAATTACAGCAGGGATGGATTATGCAAATGGTGATGCCATTGTAGTGATTGATGCTGACCTACAGGACCCGCCTGAATTAATTTTACAAATGATAGAAAAATGGAAGCAAGGATTCGATGTGGTATACGCAAAACGGATCAAACGCGAGGGAGAAACGCTCTTTAAAAAACTAACAGCAACTTTATTTTATCGTGTATTAAGGGCTTCAACAGATATTGATATTCCTGTTGATACAGGTGATTTTCGTTTAATAGATCGTAAAGTATGTAATGAGATGAAAGGGATTCAAGAAAAAAACCGTTTTGTACGAGGTTTAATAAGTTGGGTTGGGTTTCGACAAACAGCTGTAGAATATGTACGAAATGAACGGTTGGCTGGGGAGACAAAATATCCATTAAAAAAAATGCTTAAATTATCGTTAGATGGCATTACAACCTTTTCCTATAAACCTTTAAAGCTAGCAGGCTATACAGGTGGATTTTTATCCATCACGGCCTTTCTATATATGGTATTTGTTATCTACCAAAAACTATTTACAAATAGTACAGTAGATGGTTGGGCTTCACTTATCATTATTCAACTGTTCTTCAGCGGCATTATTCTCATCTTGTTAGGAGTGATTGGCGAATATATTGGTCGTATTTACGATGAAACAAAGAATCGTCCTCTATATATTGTTAGTGACAGCTATGGTGTAGAACGGCATGAAAGAAAAGTCACAAGTAGTGTTGTTCATGAATAACAAAGGAAAACGTTTTCTGAAATTTAGTATTGTTGGTGGGATTAACACAGGCATCGATTTTGCAATATTTTCACTATTGATTGCTATGGGCATGAATTATTTAATAGCGCAAATCATCTCCTATGGAGGTGGTTTGCTTAATAGCTATTTGCTTAATAGGTCATGGACATTTCAGCAGCAAGGAAGAGTTGAAATAACCGAGGTTGTTAAATTTATCTTAGTCAACTTTATAACTATAGTAATTACTTCAATCCTACTTGCATTATTATACAACGAATTAAACTTGCAATTATTATTAAGCAAATTGATCGTGACAGGCTTTGGTGTATTTATTAACTTTATTGGCAATCAAATTTGGGTTTTTAAAAATTCTGAAGAAAGAGGCGAAAGTGTATGAAGATAAAAAAAGCAGTCATTCCAGTAGCAGGGCTTGGGACACGATTTTTACCAGCAACAAAAGCTCAACCTAAAGAAATGCTCCCAGTAGTTGGCAAGCCTGCAGTGCAATATATCGTAGAGGAAGCTGTTCAAGCAGGTATTGAAAGTATTATATTTGTTACAGGAAAAAACAAGAAATCGATTGAAGACCATTTTGATAAATCTACAGAGCTAGAGCGTATGTTAGAAGAAAAAGGAAAATTAGCTCAATTGAAGGAAGTACAGTCTATATCATCAATGGCAAATATTTATTATATTCGTCAAAAAGAGCCATTGGGCTTAGGACATGCGGTGCTTTGTGCAAAGCAATTTATTGGGGATGACCCATTTGCAGTCTTACTAGGTGATGATATTATGATTTCTAAACCTCCAGCGATCAAGCAAATGATGAATGTATATGAAAGAACTGGCGTTCCGATCGTAGGAGTGCAACAGGTGCCACTTGCAGATGTGAGTAAATATGGAATTATTAATCCAAGTAATAAAAAAGACGATGTTTATCATATTCATGATCTAATTGAGAAACCCGATTTAGAGCAAGCCCCTAGTAATTTAGCTATATTAGGAAGGTATATTTTAAATCCTTCAATTTTTCCTATTTTAGAAACAATTGAAAGAGGAGCCGGTAATGAAATACAGCTGACAGATGGATTACGACACGTTTGCAAAAAAGATGGACTAATGGCCATTGAGCTGCAAGGGAATCGATATGATATAGGAGATCAGCTGGGATATACAAAAGCTATAGCAGAAATTGGGCTTCAAAGACCCGAATTAAGATCAAAGCTTCTAACCTATTTTGACCAGCTTCTAAAAAACGAATATCAAAAAAAGGAGCTGATCAAATGAAAGCAGTATTAGTAACTGGGGGAGCTGGATATATTGGAAGTCATACTGTTCAAGAATTGCTGCGGCAGAACATGAAAGTCATTGTATTAGATAATCTGTCTACTGGTCATAAAGAAGCTGTTAAAAGCCCTTATTTCTATATAGGTGACATCGCTGATGATGAATTACTTCGTGATATTATTTATACACATCAAGTTGATTCAATCATACATTTTGCTGCTAAAAGCTTAGTTTCAGAATCATTAATTAAACCTGAAGGGTATTTTCGTGAAAATACTTTTAAAACGTGTTCTTTTTTTGAAAAGGCTATACAATATGGTGTGAAACGAATTGTTTTCTCCTCAACAGCTGCTGTTTACGGAATAACAGAAGATGAACCGATAAATGAAATGTCTACAATAAAACCGATTAATCCATATGGTGAGTCCAAGTACTTTACAGAACGATTTTTATATTGGCTAGGAAAAAAACATAAAATACAATGGATCGTTCTACGTTATTTTAATGCGGCTGGAGCTTCTTTAGGTGGAGAAATTGGTGAAGATCATTACCCCGAAAGTCATCTTATACCATTAATACTACAAACCGCATTAGGAAAGAGAGAATTTATTTCTGTGTTTGGAAATGATTATCCAACATTTGATGGTACGTGTATTCGTGATTATATTCATGTCATTGACTTGGCAAATGCACATATCAAAGCGTTAAAAGCTTTGTTCGAGGGTAAAATAGTTTCAAATATATACAATGTAGGTACGGGTAAAGGCTATTCAGTTGCAAATGTAATCGACGTAGCAAAGGAAGTTACTAATAGAATTATTCCCATCGAATATGAGCCAAGAAGAGAAGGAGATCCACCTATATTAGTAGCTGATAGTACTGCAATACAAAAACAACTAGAGTGGAAACCAGCATTTAGTGATCTTAGAACGATTATTAACAGTGCTTGGAATTGGCACTTTAACCATCCGAACGGTTATGAGTGAAAACTTAATTAAACAAATATAAAAATATACAGTATAGGCATTGTAAAAGTAGGAGGGGAATAAAATGCTGCAAATTTTAGTTGCAGACGATGATAATCACATTCGCCAATTAATTACTCTTTACCTAGAACAAGCTGGGTTTAAAGTGATTCAAGCTACTAATGGTAGCGATGCTTGGGAAAAACTAGAAGAATATAAAATTAATCTAGCTATCGTCGACATTATGATGCCAAATAAGGATGGCTGGGAATTGACAGAAGAGATTAAAGAATTTTTTGATATACCTGTTCTCATGGTTACAGCTAGAGGAGAGTCACAAGATAAGTTAAAAGGCTTTAAAAAGGGAACGGATGATTATTTAGTCAAGCCCTTTGATCCACTAGAAATGGTCGCACGTGTAAAAGCGTTATTAAAGCGATATCAGATAGAAACAAGTGATATATTGTATATTAGTCATACAAGGTTAGATAGAAAACGATTACAAATAACTTTTGAAAATGAACAGATGACCTTACCTCCTAAAGAGTTTGAGTTACTCTTTACTTTAGGTAGTATAGATGGAAAAATATTCACAAGAGAACAGCTTATTCATCAATTGTGGGGCTATGATTATGAAGGAGATGAGAGGACTGTGGATGTGCATATAAAAAGATTGAGAGAACGTTTTTCAAACAAAGACACAGGTTTTGAAATTAAAACAATCCGTGGACTAGGGTATAAATTAGTGAGTCAAAGTCAATGAAAACAATATATGCAAAATTGATAAGTTCTTTCATCATAACAATCTTGTTAAGTATGATTATAGCGTTCTACTTCGTAACGGCATTTAATAAAAGGGATATTCAAAATAATTTAGCCACTAACATGAAGAGCGTTGCATATGAATTCATACAATTATATGGTAATGAGAATGCACAACAAGCTGTCTCATTTTTCACTAATATGTCCTTTACTGGCTATACATTTATCATATATGATGAGCATCTTCAAAAACAAGAGGTCGGAGAACGTAAATTACAAGCTGTCATTCACGAAAAGGACATAGTTAAAGTGTTGAATGGTGAAGAGCATACTAATTATGTAAAAGGGGTAAACCCACCTTTTAATTCAATTATCGGTGTGCCATTTGAGGAGAATGGCAAGCAATATGCGTTGTTTGTGTTATCCAATCCTGAAAAACAAATGAGATCCTCTCGGAAAATTCAACTAACTCAGCTTGCATTCGTGCTAGTAATAGGGAGTTTGTTCTTCTTATATATATCAAAAGTACTTGTGCAACCTATTAAAAAATTAATCAAAGCAACAGAAGAGGTCGGCAATGGAAATTATAAAGTGCAAATTCCAGTTACTTCTAAAGATGAAATCGGTTCATTAACAAGCCATTTTAATAAAATGACTAAAGAGTTAAGTAAAATAGAACAAATGCGCCAAGATTTTGTTGCAGGAGTCTCTCATGAAATTCAATCACCACTCACATCTATTCATGGATTTGCTAAAGCATTAAAAAATAATGAAATTGATGAACAGGGGAAAATGGAGTATTTAACTATTATTGAACAAGAAAGTACGAGGTTGTCACAAATAGGTGGAAACTTATTAAAATTAGCGTCACTCGATTCAGAACATCATCCTTTTACATTAGTCCGTTATCGTGTAGATGAGCAAATTCGTCGTGTGATCACATCTTTAGCTCCTCAATGGGAAGCAAAAGAACTACTGTTAAATATCCAATTACCAGAAACATATCTTATAGGTGATGAAGATTTGTTAGAACAAGTTTGGGTGAATCTTCTTACTAATGCAATCAAGTTCACTCCTCAATTAGGGAACATAGACATTGACCTAACTACTGATGAATCAACAGTAACCTGCTCCATCACTGATACAGGACCTGGAATACCAGAAAAGGATCTGAAATATCTATTTGAACGGTTCTATAAGGCTGACCATTCTAGATCTTCAAGAGGAAGTGGTTTAGGACTTGCTATCGTAAAAAAAATAGTTGAAATGCACGGTGGACAAACTATGGTTATGAGCGAACTCAATAATGGAAGTACATTTGTCGTTACATTACCAATTAATCAAGCAAACGAGATATAAAAAACTGTTTAATATGGCTAATCAGACTAGGTTTTTATAAGAATTTCCCTCCCTTATGTCACAAACTTACTTCCTTATTCGTTATAAGGGCAAGGAGGCGAATAAAATGAAAACAATTGTGATATTAGGCGGAGGTTACGCTGGAATAAACTTAGTAGACAGTTTGAAGAAAGAATTAAAAGATCAGTTAGGAACAGCAGTGAGGGTTATATTAGTTGATAAAAACTCGTATCATTTTCGAAAGGTACTATTAGTTAAAGCAATTACCGAAGATGCAGACGACTTACAACTAAAAATTCCCTTTCATCGGTATATTTCCAAGGGTATTGAGGTGTTACAAGGAGAAGTTACACGAATTAATAAGACTGGTAATATTGTTGAAATTGAAAAGGAAGACCATCAAGCAGTTGAAGTTCATTACGATTATCTAGTCATTACGTTAGGTAGCAGAGTTAAGGACAATGAGAACTTTATCGGGGGTATGACACTTAAAGATGAAAGTAGCGCACATGATATTAAAGATAGGTTAATAGACTTAATAAATAAAACAAAAAAACTGAATTCTGATCATAAAAGGCAAAGCAATTTAAAGATCGCATTAGTTGGTGCTGGAATAACAGGAATTGAAACTGCATGTGAGCTTGCTGTGTGGCTAAAAGAACAAGCGTTAGTTCATGGTATTGATCCAAATGGAGTGGAAGTACTATTATTCGATCCGAAAACACGCCTTCTACACGAAGCACCTGACCATATTAGTTCGAGATTGGAAAAAAAGATGAACAAATTTGGTGTAAAGTTTTTTTCTAACACAAGGGTAAAGGAATTCAATAATGGATACCTTGTCTGTACAGATGGAAGAAAATATGAAATAGGCCTATGTATCATTACAAACGGTGTAGAAGTTAATCCAACCATTAAACAGCTCCAATTACCACTATCTGATCAAAATCAACTAATTGTTAACGATTGTTATGAAGTAGAAGGGCACAAAAACATTTATTCAATTGGAGACTGTGCTCGAATAATTGACCCAATTACAAATAAATACGATGGAATGACGTGTAAGGAGGCTATTCCACAGGCACAGAGGTTGGCTAAAATTATTAAACATAAAATGACTAAACAGCCAAATCATATTGTTCATACAAGCTACCCTGTTAAGCTATTTTGTGTTAGTTTAGGACCAAAAGAAGGGTTTGTTTGGATTCAAAAATGGGGAATGAATTTTACGTTAACAGGCCAATTAGGGTTGAGATTCCGTAATTATACATGGAATCTTGCAAGTTTACTAAAGTGACGGTGAAAGATATTGGAAAATTTGTTAATTCAGCAACTTTATATAGATTATAAGCCACTTCTTTTTTCTCTTGCATACAAAATGACTGGGAGTGTTAGTGATGCAGATGATGTCGTCCAAGATGTTTTTTCTAAATTAACAAATTATGAGCTAAAGAACAATCAAAACGTGAAAGCATTTCTTTGTAAGTTAGTGACAAACCGTTCCTTGGATTTGCTAAAATCATCAAGGAAGAAGAGAGAATTATACACCGGAACTTGGTTGCCAGAGCCCATTGTTCAAAATGAGGATCCATTAAATCATGTAATGGTAGAAGAAGACATTTCTATTGCTCTCCTCCTTTTGTTCGAATCATTAAATCCAATAGAAAGAGCAATTTTTATACTGCGAGAAATTCTAGAATACGATTATAAAACCGTAGCTGATATTGTTCAAAAATCAGAGAGCAACTGCCGAAAAATATTGAGTAGACTGAAAAAAGAACTTCCTGATCTTAATACAGAACTTCTTCCTACTCCTGATGAGGAGCATGAACAAACAGTTCTAACATTTATCTCCGCATTCCAAACTGGAAAAGTAACAAGCATCATAAAATATTTGCAAAATGATATCACTTACTATGCAGATGGTGGTGGTAAGAAAGCAGCTGCATTACGACCAGTCGTTGGTAAAGAAAAAGTAAGCATATTATTTGAGGCACTTGCTAAAAGATTTTTGGAGGAAAACTACACATTTCATTTAATTACAGTAAATGGGCAAACAGGCTTGACCATATTGGACCCAACAGGATTCACTGCTGTGGTCGCCTTTCAAGTCTATGAAGGGAAAATAAAAGCAATCTACTATATTGTTAACCCTGATAAAGTTAGACATATACAAAATGATGTGAGCCTTTAATAGTAAATTTCAGCCGATATCTCAATATAGCATTGGGGTTATCGGCTTACTTAGTTTTTATAACTTACAGTCATTCTTTTTAGCAGGTCATATGAAGAAATAATAACGAACTGAGAGGTTATTAGTAATTAAGCATAATTGATAGTTTAATTTTGTGTTGTGGGACATAATGACTGCAAGACTCTCTTGGCCTTGTTTAACATATATGAAAATTTGGATGTACCTAGTATAAATAGAGCTTAATAAAGTACATCTTCTTAGTTCCTTTGATGATATACATAATATCCGGAATAAAAAAGTAATCTAGGTATTTGCGGTCAATCGCTCCATTACAGATAACCGACACATTTTTGTAACTATACCTTTATACAAATGGTTTTGTATAATAAATTTTAGGTGTATAAGCTAAATAATGGTTATTGAATAATAGTCTTCAAGTTAACACATACAAGAATCAGTTTTAATGGTATTAACAGTCAATATTTGAAAAATAAGCTTGTAAAAATGGAGAAAAAAATGATGAAAAATCAAATTACCATTAACAATAATAGTGTATTATTTGAAGTTAATAAACGATTAGAAGATGTTACGAAAAACTCGAATGTTGAGACCTATAAAATAAGGTCGATTTCCTCAACTGTATTTAAACTAATTGATAATAAATCAATTGCAAATATACTTCTACTTTGTGAAAAACTGTTAGAGAAACGTAAATGGGAGTATGGGGTTATCGCCTATGATTGGGCTTTCAGAATTAAAACACAATATAGTAAAGATACTTTCCTTGTTTTTGAAAGATGGCTAAAAACATATGTAACAGGGTGGGGAGATTGTGATGATTTCTGTACCCACGCTTTTGGAGAGCTATTAAGTCAATATAATAGCTTATTTCCTAAGGTTGTTCAATGGACAGAACATCCTGATTTTTGCGTAAGGCGTGCAGCTGCTGTTATTTTAATTTATCCAATTAAGAAGATGAGATTTGATGAACTAGAACCGTTTACAATTGTAGATAGTCTGATGAATGATGAACATGACTTAGTTTTAAAAGGTTATGGATGGATGCTTAAAATATATTCAACTGTTAAACCAGACGAAGTCTATCATTATGTGAAAAATAACAAAATGATTATGCCTAGGGTTTCATTTAGATATGCGATTGAGAAATATGATGATTTTACGAGGAAATGCTTGATGCAGAAGAACTAATACAACAACTTATGATGTGCAACACAAGATTATGTTAGTTTACTAGTGTTCGAGCGAAAAGTCATTAAATAACCTGACACTTTTCGAGTAGAAGTGTGATAAATTTGATAGGGGATTTTAGTAAAGGGAATGTTTATAGCTTACAAACAATGATAATAGTTATAAACTACATGTTGTAGTATAAATTTTCATTGTAGGTGAAATCATGAATTCGAATAGAGAGCAATTGCATTCAATTATTCAGGAATTAACAGATGATGCGGTTTTTGAATTAACATTTTATGCAAAGGAAATCAAATCAAGATACGAGTTTAAAGATAAGATGGATCAAAAAGGGGTCGGACTTACCTATATTGGTAATGCTGAAGTAAGGAAACGATGGGAAGATACGTTTACGAATTCCATTAGTCAAAGTAAAAAAGATGAAATCTTTTTACACCAATATCTATGGCATATTTTCAGCTTTCAAGTATTGCCTTGTAAAGAAAAAGAAAAAGCCATTGAAGCTTTCAATACATTAAAGAAAAACAAAATTTATGTATTTTATCAAAATACATACTCATACTCACTTGAAAATGCTGAAAATATTACGACAGAGGATTTTAAAGGTGAAAGGGATATATATATAGTTAACGAAGATTTTACATGGACTTATATACAAACCCATGAACAAGAGGCAGGATTGGGCCCTTATTTTTTTGAAATATAAGTATAGATTAAGAATATATAACTTATATCTTATATCTTAGGAGATTAGTAAGTTAATTAACGGCTAAAATAAACAATAGTAATCTTCAGCAATATGGTGCTTTTCTCTAAGAAGTGAGCCTTTCTTTTATTGAAGGCTCTTTTCGTACTTTGTTGCTATCTTTAATAATAATGGACAATATAATGAGTTTTATGAGGGCTCGTAGATTCTAAAAATTGAAAAGTTGCCTCGAAAATTTGATGTAGACGTGCTTATATCAAGGTACGATAAGCAATAATCAATGCGAAAACAGCATTATTGCTAGTGCAATATAGTCGCTTAGTTCCAGTTCTTCAGAATAGAAAAATTAGAACGATTGCACTATTTTACATAATAAGGAATCTTGTTTGTTGTATATCGTTTGTTTAGAACCTTGCTCTTAATAACATAGACACATACACATTTTTATCACGTAATACATGACAGTCCAACCTTCTATAAAACATAACCATAAATATAAAGTAAAAAACATTTTAGAAGGTGAAAATTACTAATGAGAGACAAAGATTGTAAATGTAGAGTTGTGGCACCACCACCTCAAGGTCCTCAGGGACCACCAGGTAAACAGGGGCCACAAGGTCCGATGGGAGTGCAGGGTCCAATGGGAGTTCAAGGTGCAACTGGGCCATCAGGAATGTCTGACCCTCAATCAGCGTTTAGAGCTCAAGCAAATGCTCCCCAACTAATAACAGTAATTAATACAGAAGTTTCTTTAAATTTTAACAATCAATTATTTGATTTAAATAATGAGTACGATGCTACTGCGTCAGAGTTTATACCACAACAATCAGGTGTTTATTCCATATGTACCAATGTGAATTTTGTTTCAAATTTAGCGGCTGGACAACAATCAATAATTACAGTGCAAATTGCTGTTAATGGTGGCACTGTAGGGGAAGTCACCGATGATAGAACAACTCCAGCTACTCAATTAATAAGTGTATGTACAATCGTACAATTGCAACCTGGCGATGTTGTTACAGTTCTCTTGTTTGCTAATCTAACTGGAACGGGGACTGTTAATGTAGGCGGAACATCTTTTGCTGCAGGTAGGTTTCCATCACCGTAAAGTACCTTGTAGAAAGATAAAGCAAAAAAAGAAAGCACAGTCATCGAAAACTAACGGAGTTGGGTTTGGAGTCCAAAACACCAATAAACAGTGAAAATTGACCAATAAATGGTTATCAATTAACATCTAAATTAATAGTGAAATAACAAAATAAAGAGGAGCTTGGGTAATCAAGCTCTTTTTTCTAGTGTGCCAGGCATGGCAACTATCTAGGTGGTGAAAGTCCACTGTGGGGGTACACATCGACCAACCACTAAGGAAGCGCAAGGTACTTACCGT
>NZ_JAEUFG010000027.1 GCF_018588585.1 Bacillus sp. SM2101 | reverse complement strand
AACACGGAAGTTAAGCTCTTCAGCGCCGATGGTAGTTGGGGGTTTCCCCCTGTGAGAGTAGGACGTTGCCAGGCAATTAAAAAACACAGAGAATTACTCTGTGTTTTTTTGTCTGCTTTTTTTGCAATGTACAAGTTTCCTTGAATGTGTTGACTTAAAAAATTTGAAAGATATGTTGTACTTATTGCGTATAGACATACACATTTATTTTAAAAAAGAAATACACTAATAGAAATAGTAAAAACAATTATTCTGTAGCCAAAATTCTAAATTATGTATAAATTTTAAAAATACTGATGATAATAAGTGTATGGAGGTGGAGGTGTTGAGTTCACTTGTAGTAAAACAACTTATTGGGGAAACGTGTTTAATATGTGAACAGAGAAAGTATCAAGGAATTCATTTATATAAGACATTTATTTGTATTGAATGTGAAAAGAATATGATAACAACGGATACGAGCGATCCAAAGTATCAGTTTTATCTACAACAGTTAAAGAAGGCAACATCTTCATAGATCAATACCATATCACACTACAAATAATTATTTACTGAATATCATAATTAATTTTCTAAACACTTGTGTAGATAGATACATAAGTGTTTTTATTAAGGCTTTTTGTAGCTGTACTATGTATTATAGGGGATAGTTACATAATAACAATGTTTAGATCATAGTCTTATAGCAAATAATTACTGTTATAATATGCCTTATTTAATAAGATTTAAGGCTTGAAATAAGTTATAATAATGAGGTATGTAAAGTATATAATTCCGTTCTAGAAGGAGTAATAATGGATCAAAAATTAACACCTATGTTTGATGCGTTAGTTCAACATATTAATAATAACCCGCATTCATACCATGTTCCCGGTCATAAATATGGTGCCCTCTTCCCTAAAAAAGGTATTAACTTCTTTGAAAATATATTAAAAATAGATGCGACTGAATTAACAGGGCTAGATGATTTACATGCACCTGAATCTGCTATTGCACAAGCCCAACAATTAACTGCTGAGTTATATGGTGTAGACCAGAGTTTTTTTTTAGTTAATGGCAGCACAGCTGGTAATTTAGCAATGGTACTTGCTGTATGCGAGAAAAATGACACTGTTCTTGTACAAAGGAATAGTCATAAGTCTATTTTTAATAGTATTCAATTGGCAGGGGTTAAGCCAGTTTTTTTAGCCCCTTATTATGATGACATAGTAAAAACTGCAGCTCATGTCCCAATTGATACGATTAAACGAGCAATTAAAGAACATCCTAAGGCGAAGGCTATCATTTTAACAAATCCCAATTATTATGGTCAGTCAGTTGACTTAACAGAGGTTATTTCATATGCTCATGATTATGATATTCCAGTATTAGTTGATGAAGCACATGGTGCTCATTTTAATCTAGGTCAGCCATTCCCTATTTCTGCAATTGAGTGTGGAGCTGATATTGTTGTTCATTCCGCACACAAAACCTTACCCGCAATGACTATGGGGTCATTTATTCATGTCAAAAGTAATCTTGTTGATATAAATAATTTGGTGTATTACTTACAGCTATTTCAAACAAGTAGTCCCTCTTATCCCATAATGGCTTCTTTGGATTTAGCAAGATACTATCTTAACGATATAAAACATACTAGCATAATCAATCAACTTGTTGAGAAAATAAATCAATATACTGAGGTTTTACATTCTATACCACAAATTAAAGTAGCGAGAACAAATAATCCATCTATATTAACTGACCCATTGAAGGTTACCATTCAATCTAATTGTGTATTATCTGGCTATGATCTTCAAAAATTGTTTGAGGTTTATGGAGTTTATACAGAATTAGCCGATCCTGATAATGTGTTGTTCATATTTCCATTATCAAATGATGAAAACTTATTTAAGCCGTTACTTTCTTTAGAAAATATATTAAATTCTGTCGAAATAACTAAGACGAAGAGTTCTAACGTAAAAATGTATTCGAACGATAACATTTCTACTTTAACTATTTCATATAGCCAGTTAAAAAGCTACAATAAGAAAGTAATTCCGTTAAAAGATGCGGTAGGTCAATTATGTGCTCAAATGTTAATACCTTATCCGCCAGGAGTACCACTTTTAATAGTAGGAGAAGTAATTACAGAATCTCATATTGAAAGAATTCTTAATTTTAAGGAATTGGGTGCAAAATTTCATGGTGGACAATTATTGAAGCAAAATGAGATAGAAATTTTTGATAGATAGCAAAGGAGAATATTGAGTGTCTGGATATTTTTTTTCTTTTGAAGGCCCTGAAGGTGCTGGAAAAACAACAATCATTGATAAATTAGCAAATTATTTATATAAAAAAGGGTATGATGTCATTTCAACTCGTGAACCTGGAGGCATTGCCATTTCAGAGCAAATTAGGAATGTAATATTAGATCAACAGAACGATACAATGGATGGTCGTACAGAAGCTTTGTTATATGCAGCTGCAAGACGTCAACATCTCGTTGAAAAGGTAATCCCAGCCTTAGAAGAAGGGAAAGTAGTATTGTGTGACCGTTTTATAGATAGCTCACTCGCTTATCAAGGTTATGCTAGAGGAATTGGTATTGATGAAGTTTTTGGCATAAATAAGTTTGCCATTAACAACTTAATGCCTCATTTTACTTTATATTTTGATATAGAGCCAATTGTGGGACTACAAAGAATTCAACAAAATAATAAAAGAGAGGTTAATAGGTTAGATATGGAGAACATCTCCTTTCATGAGAGGGTGCGTGAAGGATATTTATTATTACTTGACCGCTTTTCAGACCGTATTAGACTAGTCGAGGCTGACAGGCCGCTTGAAGAGGTATTCAATGAAGCAAAAATGCATATAGAGCATTTTATAGAAGGACATAAACGCTAATAATTTAAAATTCATGATAAGTGCCTAGGTAAAGTGATGGAAAATGATGTTATAATAAACGAAACATAAACGATATTTTCCAACATCCTAAACATGATGATATAGGAATTTCGTGATAAAATGATAGGAGGCTGATGTTATGAAATTAATTTTAGCAGTCGTCCAAGATCAGGATAGTAATCGATTATCAAATGCACTAGTTGACCATAATTTTCGAGCGACAAAGCTTGCAAGTACAGGTGGTTTTTTAAAATCTGGAAATACAACATTTATAATTGGAACAGAAGATATTCGTGTTGAAAAAGCCTTACAGGTCATAAAAGAAAGTTGCCAACATCGTGATCAATTAGTTGCCCCTATTTCTCCAATGGGTGGAAATGTAGATACTTACGCATCATATCCGGTTGAAGTAGAGGTAGGAGGAGCTACGGTATTTGTTCTTCCAATCGATCAATTTCACCAATTTTAGACGGATATGAGGTATTTATAATGAAAATTAACCAAGATGTAAAGACAACCATTGAAAAGGCTCAACCAGAAATTAAGCAATCATCTAGTAATCAAATGAAGTTTAATGAGCTTGTACAGAAACAAGATTCAAAAATGCATGTTGAACAGTTAAACAAGCTTATGAAAGATATTGAAGTAGCTGGTAATTTGCTCGCTCGCTCAAGAACATTTAAGGATTTAACTAAGTATAAAGCGTTAGTGAAACGCTTCGTTGAGCAAGCTGTTGATTTCGGCATGGACTTAAAGCAATCTCATAGTTGGAATTCTAGGGGACAGGGTAGAAAGCTAAAAATTATCGAAAACATCGATCAAGAGTTGATTGATTTAGCTGATACACTGATAGATAAAGAAAGTAATTCAATTTCTCTATTAAATAAAATAGGGATTATAAAAGGATTATTAATAAATTTGTATACGTAAGAGAGTGATGTTTGTGGAAAATGATACGTGGGACAAGCTAGAAACCTATCAACCGACAATAATAAAAATGCTCACTAATAGTATACTTAAAGATAGAGTAGCCCACGCATATATATTTGAAGGTGGTCGCGGTACAGGAAAGAAGCATGTTAGCCTTCTGCTAGCTAAAAGCATGTTATGTAAACATTTGAATGGAAGCATGCCTTGCCAAAATTGTATCAATTGTCGTAGGGTTGATTCGAAAAACCACCCTGATGTGCATATCATTGAACCAGATGGCCAATCAATTAAAAAATCACAAATTCAAGATTTACAAAGTGAATTTTCTAAAACTGGAGTAGAGTCATCTAAAAAGTTATATATTATTGAACATGCTGATCGGATGACGACAAATGCTGCTAACAGTCTATTGAAATTTTTAGAGGAGCCTGATTCTGATACAATCGCTATTCTCCTTACAGAAAATATACAGAAAATGTTAAATACTATTATTTCTCGTTGTCAAGTGTTATCCTTTCAACCAATTTCTTCAATTGTTATGAAAGATTTCCTATTAGACAAAGGGGCTCCAAACCATTTAGCTGCAATAGTGGCTCAATTGACCAATAACTTTGAAGAAGCAACGGAATTATGTCAAGATGATTGGTTTGCGCAATCTAGGATGATAGTGATACAATTATATGAAATGCTAAATATGAATTATGCTAAAGCTTTATTATATATTCAAGAGAAGTGGCTCTCCCATTTCAATGATAAAGATAAGCTTGATAGTAGTTTAGACTTATTATTACTTTTATTAAAAGATTTACTATATATTCAGTTAGGTGAAAATGAATACGTTGTGTATACTGACCAATTAGAAAAATTAAATCAATATGCCCTTCATATTTCTCAAAATCATATTGCTGAACAAATGTCAGCAGTTTTAGAGGCCAAAAGTCGTTTACACACCAACATGAATCCACATTTATTAATGGAACAACTTGTATTGAATTTGCAGGAGGGATTTTAATTTGTATGATGTAGTTGGTGTACGTTTTAAAAAAGCTGGGAAAATTTATTATTTTGATCCAGGGGAATTTAAAATAGATGATGGAGAATTTGTTATAGTAGAAACAGTTCGTGGAATTGAATTCGGCAAGGTAGTCATAAATAAAAAACAAGTCGATGAGAGCGACATAGTTCTTCCATTAAGAAAAGTTATTAGAATTGCTGAATCAAAAGATAAACTTATTGTTGAAGAGAATAAACAGGCTGCACAAGAAGCATATGAAGTATGCATCGAAAAGGTTAATCAACATGGCTTGGAGATGAAACTAGTAGATGTAGAGTATACCTTTGACCGAAATAAGGTAATTTTCTACTTCACAGCAGATGGCCGCGTTGATTTTAGAGAACTAGTAAAAGATCTTGCAGCTATTTTTCGAACAAGAATTGAATTACGTCAAATTGGTGTTCGTGATGAAGCCAAAATGTTAGGTGGTATAGGTCCGTGTGGAAGAATGCTCTGCTGTTCGACATTTTTAGGGGACTTTGAACCAGTCTCTATAAAAATGGCAAAAGACCAAAACCTCTCTTTAAATCCTACTAAAATATCTGGTCTATGTGGCCGGTTGATGTGTTGCTTAAAGTATGAAAATGATGAATACGAATCTGCTAAACAACTGCTACCTGATATTGGAGAGAAGATCGTGACACCTAATGGAGCAGGCCGTGTAGTTGGATTGAATATATTAGAACGTGTATTACAAGTTGAGTTAAACGATAGAGAACGAGTAATTGAATACACATTGGATGAATTAATGAACGAGGGAGCTGTATCAATTCAAGCCACAGATTAATGAGGTGGATTTTGTGGATAAAAAAGAGATTTTTCATTCAGTAAGCAGTATGGAGGAGCAAATAGGGCATTTATATCGTCAACTGGGAGAGCTAAAAGATCATCTTGCACAATTATTGGAAGAAAATCACCATTTAATTATTGAGAATGAGCATCTTAGACGTAGATTAGAGCAAACCTCAGAAGAGCCAAAAAAATTAAAGAAGAACAAATCTAATAACAAAAGGAAACAAAATAAGCAAGTCGATATTGGGGAGGGTTATGATAATTTAGCCCGCTTATATCAAGAAGGCTTTCATATATGTAATGTTCACTATGGTAGTGTTCGTGCAGAAGGAGATTGCTTGTTTTGTTTATCATTTTTAAATAAAAAATAATGTATAGTCTTCCACTTTGGGAGACTATTTTTACTAGGAATTTTAATAGCTATAGAAGTGACAAACTTTTAATTATGCACTTTTCACTTAAAGTTGAGTGACGGAAATGTATTGTCATAAGAAAAGGTGTCGAATGTGTTTAGTTCTTAATGCGACAACATCGTTGTAAACAGAAAGGAGTGTCTATGATGGTTGAACTTATAGGGGATGAGCGATTAGATCATTTACTTGGTGAAAATATGAGAATTATTCAGAGCCCATCGATGTTCGCTTTTTCACTAGATACAGTTTTATTAGCCAAATTTGTTTATGTACCAATTCAAAAGGGGAATTTAATTGATTTATGCTCAGGAAATGGAGTTATACCATTATTACTTAGTAAAAGGACAAAAGGGCATATTACAGGAGTCGAAATCCAAGAAAAAATTTATCAGATGGCTGAGAGAACAATTGCATTTAATAAGCTAGATAGCCGTATAAAATTTATCCATGGCGATATAAAAGATATGCCCACATTATTAGGACAAGGAAAGTATGACATTGTTACTTGTAATCCACCTTATTTTCCAACACCTAGTAATGAAGAAATTAATAAAAATGAACATTTAGCAATTGCTAGACATGAAATTCATTGTACGCTAGAGGATACAATTAGAGTAAGTAGTATGCTACTTAAACAGGGAGGGAAAGCAGCGTTTGTACATAGACCAGGTCGTCTTATTGACATGATTACTTTAATGAGGAAATATCGTTTAGAGCCAAAAAGATTACAATTCGTTTACCCACGACATGGACGAGAAGCAAATACCCTATTAATTGAAGCGACCAAGGATGGAAGCCCAGATTTGAAGTTATTACCTCCGCTAGTAGTATATAATGAACACAATGAATACACTGACGATGTGAGGAACATTCTATATGGAAAGTAAACAGCATTTCTTATATGTATTAGAATGCAGTGATGGAAGCTATTATGCTGGCTATACAAATGACCTTAAGAAACGCATAAGAACACATAATGAGGGCAAAGGGGCAAAGTATACGAGAGGACGTATTCCCGTATCATTACTGTTCTCCAAATCGTATGCTACAAAAAGTGAAGCACTTCGGGCAGAATGGGACTTCAAGCAACTTAAAACACGACAGAAGAAAGAGCAATTTATAGCAAAGGAGAACAAGCTAAAGTATGTGGCAACAAAACAGCTTTCAAAACGATAATACCGAGGGGTGCTTATATCTTGTTCCAACACCTATTGGTAATTTAGAAGATATGACATTTAGAGCCATACGTATACTAAAAGAGTCAGACATTATAGCAGCAGAAGATACAAGACAAACGAAAAAGCTATTGAATTACTTTCAAATATCAAATGCAGTCATGAGCTATCATGAGCATAATAAAGAGACGAGTGGCGAAAAAATAATAAACCTGCTTAAATCAGGAAAAAAGGTAGCATTAGTTAGTGATGCAGGGATGCCGACAATTTCTGACCCAGGTTTTGAAATTGTTGTTGCAGCATTAAAAGAGCAGTACAAGGTGATTCCATTGCCAGGTGCAAATGCAGCATTAACATCGTTAATTGCTTCTGGAATAAAAACACAACCTTTTTATTTTTACGGATTTTTACCTCGTCACAAAAAAGAAAAACGGAAACAATTGGAGCTTTGTAACCAAGTACAAGAAACGATGATATTTTATGAATCACCGCATAGGTTGCAAGAGACGTTAAAAATGATGTTAGAACAATTAGGTGATCGCCCTGCAGTCCTTTCTAGAGAGCTGACAAAAAAGTATGAAGAATTTATAAGGGGAACGATACAAGATCTATTGCAATGGTCTCAGCAATCGAATGTGCGTGGTGAGTTTTGTATTCTTGTAGAAGGAAGTAGTAAAGAAAGTCATATGGAAAATCAATGGTGGGAAGAATTAACTGTTGTAGAGCATATCGATTATTATATAAATAAACAGTCGTACACTTCAAAGGATGCTATAAAAAAAGTAGCAAAAGATAGGGATATGGTAAAAAGAGAAGTTTATCAACAATACCATATAAAGTAGAATTCAAATTATGATCCTTTTTCCTAGGAAATAAATGGGTGTTTTAGTAGTTATTGTTGCTTTTTTTACAATAAGAGCTAAACACGAATATTACTAATGTTCGGGATATCTTTTCTTATCTAAAAACTACAAAAGTCAATATATAATACACGACATGAGTTTCTCAAATTAAAGTAAAAACAACAACATAGTTTTCGAAAAATAGCCAAATAAAAAGAAAAAAGCGCCTTATAGACATTCCATATAACGGAAATGTAAGGCGCTTGTTTTTATAATAACTTCATTATTTTACTTGGTTTGATTTAATTTCATCTATTAGCTTTTCTGCACCTTCAGGACTTAGAATAATTTTACCCTCGGCAAGAGTAAAGTTATCATCAGATACTTCCCCTGTTACTTGACAAGTCATATTAGGCTTGTACTTTTTCAAAATAATTCTATCATCATCAACGTAGATTTCTAGTGCATCCTTTTCTGCAATTCCTAGTGTACGTCTAAGTTCAATCGGGATTACTACACGACCTAACTCATCAACCTTACGAACTATACCTGTAGATTTCATAATAAATACTCCTCTCAGTAGTACAAAAATTTTTTTATCTCTTAAATTCGTCATTATTCGACAAATGATTATTTTCTTTATAATACCAGTGTTTCCCATGCTAGTCAATAAATTTAATTGAAATATATGTAGTGTTTTTAAAAAAATGGTATTATATAGAGAGATAACTATTGTTTTAATAGGATTTAAGTTAAAATGCTATAAAATCACTAAATGGTAAATATTTAGAAAATAATCCATTTATTCTTAACTTTTTCAAACAATTTACCAATATAGTTAAGAATTATTATAAATAAAATTCGACAAATTTCAACTATAAATCGACAAAAAACTACTGGAAAATAAATACTAATAAAATTTGAAATTTGATTCGACTATACGTTTTAAAATAAAATAAACAATAAATCCTATACACTAGTTAAAGAAGCTTATCTTTATAGTAAACTAAGGTTTATAATTATTGATTTGTTATTACATAAGGAGGAAAAGATGAAACAAGGAGCTAATAACTTTTATATTACTACCCCAATATATTATCCAAGCGGCAAGTTGCATATAGGACATGCTTATACAACGGTCGCAGGTGATGCGATGGCCCGTTATAAAAGACTTAAAGGTTATAATGTGATGTATTTAACGGGTACGGATGAACATGGTCAAAAAATTCAGCAAAAGGCTGAAGAAAAAGGGGTTTCACCTCAAAAGTATGTAGATAACATTGTATCAGGAATACAGGAATTATGGAAAAAATTAGATATTTCGTATGATGATTTTATACGAACAACGCAACCAAGGCATAAAGATATTGTTGAGAAGATTTTTGATCAACTTGTTAAACAGGAAGATATTTATTTAGATGTATATGAAGGGTGGTACTGTACACCTTGTGAATCTTTCTACACTGAACGTCAATTAGTCGACGGAAAATGCCCAGATTGTGGACGTGCTGTAGAAAAAGTGAAAGAGGAATCATATTTCTTTAAAATGGGTAAATATGTTGATCGACTGCTAAAATTCTACGAAGACAATCCTCAATTTATTCAGCCAGAATCGCGAAAAAATGAAATGATAAATAATTTCATTAAACCTGGCCTAGAGGACTTAGCAGTATCAAGAACAACGTTTGATTGGGGAATAAAGGTTCCTGGTGATCCTAAGCATGTCATTTACGTGTGGATAGATGCATTGACAAATTATATTACAGCATTGGGATATAGCTCAGAAAATGATGAAAAATTTCAAGCTTATTGGCCAGCCGATGTACATCTGGTTGGTAAAGAAATAGTACGTTTTCATACGATATATTGGCCTATAATGCTTATGGCATTGGATTTACCGCTACCAAAGAAAGTATTTGCTCACGGTTGGCTCCTCATGAAGGACGGCAAAATGTCGAAATCGAAAGGTAATGTTGTTGATCCTGTATCTTTAATTGACCGATATGGCTTAGATGCATTACGTTACTATCTACTTAGAGAAGTTCCATTTGGGGCAGATGGCGTGTTTACCCCAGAAGGGTTTGTTGAAAGGATAAATTTTGATTTGGCTAATGATTTAGGTAACTTACTCAATAGAACCATTGCTATGATTCAAAAGTACTTTGATGGGGAGATACCTAGATATAACGGTTCTAAAACAGACTTTGACAATGAACTTGTAACAATGAATGAAAAAGTTGTAGAGAAATATAGTGATGCTATGGAGAAAATGGAGTTTTCAGTTGCGCTTTCTTCCGTGTGGCAATTAATTAGTCGATCAAATAAATATATTGATGAAACTCAGCCATGGTTGTTAGCGAAAGATGAAAATAGTAGAGAACAGCTTGCTTCAGTTATGACACATTTAGTGGAATCACTACGTAGGGTGGCAATCTTATTACAGCCATTTTTAACACAGACACCGTCACTCATGTTTGAGCAAATGGGAATTACTGACGACAAATTAAAGCAATGGGATAGTTTAGCACAATTTGGGCTTATTCCACCAAATGTAACAGTTAACAAGGGGGAACCTATTTTTCCAAGGTTGGATATGGAGGAAGAGGTTGAGTATATTAAACAACAAATGCAAGGTGATGTTGTTGAAAAAACTGAGAAAACTGAGAAGAATGAGCCTGAACTAGATGAAATTACGATTGATGACTTTATGAAAATCGATTTACGGGTTGCAGAGGTTATACATGCTGAGCCAGTGAAGAAAGCAAATAAATTGTTAAAACTTCAATTAGATTTAGGGTATGAACAACGTCAAGTTGTATCAGGAATAGCAGAGCATTATAAGCCTGATGAGTTAGTTGGACAAAAAGTCATTTGTGTAACGAACTTAAAACCAGTTAAACTTCGTGGTGAATTATCACAAGGAATGATTCTAGCAGGTAAAAATGAGGGCATGCTGTCTTTAGCATCTGTTAATCAAAATCTACCTAATGGAACAAAAGTAAAATAGTTATAGTACACAGCATAGGTTGTCTTTGTTGTCTCATTTATAGGTGAATAACAAGGCTTTTAGGTTTTCAATTAGAGGTGTTCTGCTCATTATAGAAGTGGAACACCTTAATTTAATCTAAATTTAACATAATTGTATTGCTAGAGAATTTAATAATTGAAAAGAGGTTTTAAGATGTTATTTGATACACATGCACACCTAAATGCAACGCAATTTGACGAGGATGTAGTAGATGTCATTAATCGTGCTAAAATGGAAGGTGTATCCCATATAGTTGTTGTTGGTTTTGATCGTCAAACAATTACTCGCGCTATGGAACTTACTGACATGTATGACTTTATTTATGCTGCAGTTGGTTGGCACCCAGTTGATGCAATTGATATGGTTGATGAGGACCTATCATGGATTGAAGAATTGGCAAGTCATCCAAAAGTAGTTGCGATTGGGGAAATGGGGCTAGATTATTATTGGGATAAATCACCAAAAGATGTTCAAAAAGAAGTGTTCCGCAAACAAATTAAACTAGCAAAAAAGGTAAACTTACCAATTATTATTCATAATCGCGAAGCAACAGCTGATGTTTTACAAATTCTTGAGGAAGAGAATGCTGAACAAGTTGGTGGGATTATGCATTGCTTCACCGGAAGTGTAGAGGTAGCTAAAAAGTGTATGGATATGAACTTTTATATTTCACTAGGAGGTCCTGTCACATTTAAAAATGCAAAAAAGCCTAAAGAAGTTGCTAAGGATATACCGTTAGAAAATCTTCTCATAGAAACAGACTGTCCGTATTTAGCTCCACACCCTTATCGTGGGAAACGTAATGAGCCGAGCTATGTAAAGTATGTTGCTGAATCCATTGCTCATTTAAAAGGAATTACGGTTGAGGAAGTTTCTGAAAAAACAGCGTTAAATGCAAAAAAATTATTCGGCATAAAATGATAAATTTCTTTGTCTTTTGCTGAAGAGACTTGTCTAACGATATCTGACCTTGAGTAAATTCTACATCCTTTACTATAGTAGGTGATGAGAGTGTCGATAAGTCTCCCTTTTCTTTTTTAGTTATTTTTTGCATAATGTTGTATATCGAAAGTGAAAAGGAGGTCAGGGTTGACAGATAGTATCTAACTATATATAATCTCTCCGAGGAGAAGGAGGCGTTTTTCATCGAGTTATCAAGATTGAAAAATCTGTTTTTTAAGCCCTTCAAGAAAGAGAGATTAGCTATAATTATTAGTAGTTTCATAGCTATCTCAGCTGGATTAGTCTTTATCATTTTCCAAGCTACGAAGGAAAGAGTTACTCTAACTCTTGATGGTTATACGCAGGTAGTTAATACACATGCGGATACAGTTAATGAGCTGTTAGACGATTATGATGTCAATGTAAAACCTGCAGACAAAGTAAATCCATCGGTGGATACACCAATAAGTAATAATATTGAAGTGGTGTGGGAGCCAGCACAGCTTGTTCTCTTTGTAAATGAGAGGGAAGAGCAAGCGTATTGGACAACTGCAAAAACAGTAAAAGAATTTCTGGCAGAAAATGAAATTGAATTAACAAGTCATGACCGAATTCGACCAGAATTAAGTACAGATATAAGTAATGAAATTGTAGTAACATTGGAAAAGGCATTTCAAATTACACTAAATGTCGGCGGAGAAGATAAACAAGTATGGTCTACTTCGACTACTGTCGCTGACTTTTTAAAGCAGCAAGAGATCACTCTCAATTTACTTGATCGCGTTGAACCCAACTTAACAGAACGAGTGAAAAAGGATTCGGTTATTACTGTGACGAGAGTTGAAAAAGTCACCGATGTAGTGGAAGAGCCAGTCGACTATGCAGTTGTTACTAAAAATGATAGTAAATTATCTAAAGGTGCTTCAAAAGTTCTTTCTGAAGGTAAAGAAGGTTTAGTTGAAAAACAATATGAAGTTATCTTAGAAAATGGCAAAGAAATTTCAAGAACATTAGTAAATACATCGACATTAAAAGAAAGTCTTGACCGTGTTGTAGCTGTGGGTACTAAAGAAGACATTCAAGTATCCCGTGGTACTGAAGGTGGGGAAGAATTTTATGTATCTTCTACCGCATATACTGCAAGTTGTAATGGCTGTAGTGGAATAACCTCTACTGGCATAAATTTAAAAGCAAACCCTCAAGCAAAAGTAATTGCCGTAGACCCTAGTGTTATACCTTTAGGAACTAAAGTATATGTAGAAGGCTATGGTTACGCTGTAGCAGGAGATGTTGGTTCTGCTATTAAAGGCTATAAAATTGATGTGTTTTTCCCGACGAAAGATGAAGCTTATCGATGGGGCAACAAAAAAGTAAAAATAAGAATAATTAATTAACACTTTGTTCATGCGGAGGATTTTTCTATCCTCTGCATTTTTACGTTATAATTGTTTAAGCTAAATTGTTTTAGTATAGATTGTGTAAAAAAGCAGTCATAATAAGGCAAAGAAAATTACTTTCTACATGTTAGACGATTGAACGGGTAAAAAAGTTTCAACTTTTGGAGGAAAAAATAAAAATGATTATAAAAGAAATAATTGTTGTTGAAGGTCGGGATGATACAGTAGCTATTAAACGTGCTGTGCAAGCCGATACGATAGAGACAAATGGATCAGCGATAAATAGTATTGTAATTGAACAAATTCGCTTAGCGCAACGTAAGAGAGGTGTTATTATATTTACTGATCCAGACTTCCCAGGTGAGCGCATAAGAAAAATAATATCTGAGCAAGTATCAGGTTGTAAGCATGCATTTCTGCAAAAGTCTGAAGCTATTGGGAAAAATGGAAAAGGTATAGGGGTTGAGCATGCTTCGCCAACTGCGATAAAACAAGCCCTCAAGGATGTAAAGCAAGAAATTGAGGATATACAGGAAGCTATACCTTTTCAAGATCTTGTAGATGCCGGTTTAATTGGTGGTCAGCAGGCAAAATTAAGACGTGAACGATTAGGCAAATATCTCAAAATTGGTTATACAAATGGTAAACAACTACACAAACGTCTAATCATGTTTCAAATATCTAGAGATTCATTTGCAGCTGCATTACGTAAAGTGCTACAGGAGGAGCAAATTCATGAATAAAGATATAGCAACACCTAATCGTACGAGAGCAATTCTTGAGAAGTATGGTTTTTCTTTCAAAAAAAGTTTAGGACAGAATTTTTTAATTGATACGAACGTGTTACGTCGTATTGTAGACCATGCTGAGTTAACTGAAGAGAGTGGAGTAATAGAAATAGGGCCTGGTATTGGAGCGCTTACTGAACATTTGGCTAAAAGTGCTAACAAGGTAGTTTCTTTTGAGATAGATCAACGATTATTACCAGTATTACAAGAAACGTTAAGTATTTACGATAATGTTAAAATAATTCACTCAGATTTTCTTAAAGCAAATGTAGAACTTGTTATACAAGAAGAGTTTGGTGAAATGAAAGATTTGATGGTAGTTGCGAATTTACCATATTATGTTACAACGCCGATTATTATGAAATTACTAACTGAACAAATCCCAATCAGGGGTATTGTTGTTATGCTGCAGAAAGAGGTTGCTGATCGGATGACAGCTGCTGCGGGAACGAAAGATTATGGATCCTTGTCGATTGCTGTTCAATATTATACAAAGGCTGAGAAGGTAATGACAGTACCTAAAACAGTTTTTGTCCCTCAGCCAAATGTTGACTCTGCTGTTATCCGTTTAACAAGACGAGATGATCCAGTAGTCAATGTAGAGAATGAAGATCACTTATTTACAATTGTTCGCGCGTCATTTGCACAACGGAGAAAAACGATATTAAACAATTTAGTTAATCAATTACCAAATGGAAAGCAGAAGAAAGAAGTAATAGAAGAAGCGCTAAAAAGTGCGAATATTGACCCAAAACGTCGAGGGGAAACATTAGCTATTGAAGAGTTTGCCCTGCTCAGTAATATTCTGTTAGAGCTCTTTTAGTAAACTAGTCATTGTTGTAAAGAAGAAAAGATGCCACGAACTCTAGTTTTATACACGTTTAGCTCTTGTTACAAAAAGCAACAATTCATGTGAAAACAGCCTTTGTTTAATACATATGAAATATATAAAATTACAATTAGCTTTTCAAGCCTCCCTTAATACATGATGTCTTCATGAATTAAGGGTCTTTATTTTTTGGGGGATAGGTACTTCGGCATTTCTTATCACAACAGACAAAGATGTTGCATAGCCTAAGTAAAGGAAAACATTTGGATTTAAAGAGTCGCCTCAAATTGTTGCTGGAGTGAAGAGTATGGATGCATGTATTGGCGATATTGTTGCTCGCAAGTCGTATAAATGTGATTTGTTATTTCGTGTGATCAACATTAACAATGATAAGCATGGAAATAAAATTGTGATTTTGTATGGAGAAGATGTCAGACTTGTCGCAGATGCTCCTTATGAAGATATTGTTGTTATCAATGAAAGGGAACAAAAGAAAAGAAAAAAGGTCGATGAAGAGAAGATTGAGCAATCTTATAAGCTATTCCGTCAAGAGTATCAACTCATTAGGCAAAAGAGTGAATATTATGCAACAGAAGGTTATGCTAACACATTTGATTTTTTCCAATTGCCTGGTAAAGTGTTGCATTTAGATGGTGACCCGCTATATTTAAAGAAATGCTTGGCTTTATATGAGAAGATTGGTGTTCCTGTTTTTGGAATACATTGTAATGAGAAAGAGATGCCTCAAAAAGTAACTGGTTATATTGAGAAATTCAGGCCGGATATTCTTGTTGTAACAGGTCATGATGCATATACAAAGGCCAAAGGTGATAAATCTGATTTGAAAGCATATCGACACTCAAAGTATTTTGTCCAAACAGTTCGCCAAGCACGAAATAAAATACCCCACTTGGATCAGTTAGTTATCTTTGCTGGTGCGTGTCAATCTCATTTTGAATCACTAATAAGAGCAGGAGCTAATTTTGCTAGCTCACCTTCAAGAATTAATATTCATGCTTTAGATCCTGTGTATATTGTATCAAAAATAAGTTTTACTCCATTTGTTGATAGAATAAATGTTTGGGAAGTACTTCGTAATACACTTACAGGAGAAAAGGGATTAGGAGGGATTGAAACAAGGGGCGTGTTACGAACTGGGATGCCATATAAACTACAACAAGAAGAAGAGTAAATACTGACTGGGTTGTCATTTGTGGCGACTCAGTTTTTAGTTGTGTACGCTTTTTTTCTTTAATACAAAAAACAACAATTAATGCGAAAACGATCTTTTATTTATACGATCAGTAAGGTGGGGGTTTTATCCAAGCCTCATAAATAAAAAGTAAAAAAGATGTCAAGAATGATAGATGGATATAGGTTTATATTCTTTGTGCGAAAACAACCATCTATAAGAAAATAGCCGATAAAAAAATAATTGTATATATAACTTTTTAAGCAAATATCTAACATAAAAAAACAATTTACATATCTAATTAATAATTGGTAAAAATATTTGTAGAGGAAAGTGGAATTTTGTTGTATTATTTTCATTGACAAACAAAATAGATCGTTGATATAATGAAATTTTTATTTGACTATTTTTTGTTAATTTGCTATAATTGATATCGTGAGGTGGAGCGATTATGGGAAAAACATTGTCAGATATAAAAAAGGCATTAGATGGGAATCTAGGCAAACGACTTACCTTGAAAGCAAACGGTGGTCGTAGAAAAACGATTGAACGTTCGGGTGTTCTGGCAGAAACATATCCATCCGTTTTTGTAGTTGAGTTAGATCAAGCTGAAAATGCATTTGAACGTGTTTCATACAGTTATGCAGATGTCCTAACTGAAACAGTTCAATTAACATTTTCTGAAGACGCATCAGGGAATATAGCTGTTAACGGGCAGTAAACCTTAGTTTGCTGCTTTTAATTTTGACTGTTTTCGCATAGATTATTGTATTCGTACTTTAAAAAAATAAACACGAATTTAGATTTCGTGGTGGAATCTTTTCCTCTATAAAACGATGTCTGTTACGTAATTCGACAATATCTTAATCTTCTAGTTGAAGAGCAATAGCAACAAAGTTACGGAAAGAGCCTTTAATTTGGCTGTTTTTTTACGTTAAAAGTTGTTTTTATATAAAAAAATGAATACGAATTAGTTATATGTCTTCATTTGTAATGATGGCAAGCTGACGAGGGTATAAAACTTCTTCTAGTTTTTCTACTTTAGCAAAAGCCAACGAAAAGGGCCGATGTTTTATATAGATAGAATGTATAACATTTTACATATGGAGAGTGTTGATGTATTAAGGAAATATATTAATTGCATCTCTTAAGCTCCAGTTTTTAGCCTAAAACTATGTTAAAAGGAATATTTAGGGTTTCATATTATGAGTAATTTTGTCCTTATACTAAGAGTGTCGTAGTTATTTTGAAAGGAGTTGCTTTTGTTGGGTAGACGCCGCGGAATAATGTCGGATCGATTTAAGGAAGAACTAGCAAAAGAACTTGGTTTTTATGACACCGTTCGTAATGAAGGCTGGGGAGCGATTCGTGCAAGAGACGCTGGTAACATGGTGAAGCGCGCAATTGAACTTGCTGAAGCAAACCTTGTAAATAATGATAAACAAAAGTAATAAATAAACGATTAATAACTGCGATAACCGAAGCCTAGTAGCTTCGGTTTTCTTGCATTACAATTGATTGAAGTCATTATTCAATTTCTGCAATGAATATTATGTGTATAATATATGGTAAAATGACGTTATAACAATGGAAGAACGAAAAGTAGGTGAAGATTTTGAGACTTTTGGTTAAGGCGCCAGCTAAAATTAATTTATCCTTAGATGTATTACATAAGCGTCCAGATGGATACCATGAAGTGAAAATGATTATGACTACGATAGATTTAGCCGATCGAATTGAGTTAACTGATTTAGCAGAAGATACCATTTCTATCGTATCGCATAGTCGCTTCGTTCCAGATGATAGTAGAAATTTAGCATATCAAGCCGCACAGTTATTAAAAAAGAAGTTTGGAGTGCAAAAGGGAGTGTCGATAGGTATTACAAAGACGATCCCGGTTGCGGCTGGTCTAGCAGGAGGTAGTAGTGATGCAGCAGCCACATTACGGGGCTTGAATAAATTGTGGAACCTTGGATTAACAATTGATGAACTGGCGTCATTAGGTGCTGAAATAGGTTCGGATGTATCATTTTGTGTTTATGGAGGAACCGCACTTGCGATGGGACGTGGAGAAAAGATCATTCACATTGATCCACCACCGCATTGTTGGGTTGTGTTAGCAAAACCATCAATAGGTGTTTCTACTGCAGAAGTATATAGAAGACTAGATCTTAATAATGTAGAACACCCAAGAGTAGATGAAATGGTAGATGCTATTCGAGCGCATGATTATCCTTTGATATGCTCACTCTTAGGTAATGTTTTGGAAGATGTTACATTTCAGATGCAGCCTGAGGTTGCACAAATTAAAGAGCAGATGAAACGTTTTGGTGCAGATGCTGTATTGATGAGCGGAAGTGGACCAACGGTGTTTGGTTTAGTTCAACACGATTCTAGAATGCAGAGAGTATACAATGGGCTAAGAGGATTTTGTGATCAAGTATTTGCGGTAAGAATGCTAGGTGAAAGAATCACTCTTGATTAAATACGTATGTTAATGATATATTTACATAAAATATTCGTATTTTGGAGGAATCGAGAATGAAAATACGAAGAAGCGGTCGATTAGTCGATATGACAAATTATTTATTGCAGCACCCCAATCAACTTTTACCTTTAACGATTTTTTCAGAAAGGTATGATTCAGCGAAATCATCTATAAGTGAAGATTTGGCGATAGTTAAACAAACTTTTGAACAGCAAGGTATAGGGACTTTACTAACAGTGCCAGGTGCAGCTGGTGGTGTTAAATATATTCCTGGCGTATCTTCTGAAGAAGCTACGTTAACAATTAATGACTTATGTCATTTAATTGCGAAGCCGGACCGGTTGTTACCGGGAGGATATTTATATATGACAGATATATTAGGTCATCCCCAACTTGTAAACCAAGTGGGTCGATTATTTGCAGCTGTATATGCTGATCGTCCGATAGATGTGGTTATGACAGTTGCTACTAAAGGAATCCCTTTAGCTTACGCAGTTGCATCATATTTAAACGTTCCTGTAGTAATTGTTCGGCGTGATAGCAAAGTGACTGAAGGATCAACAGTAAGTATTAACTATGTTTCTGGATCTTCAAAAAGAATACAAACGATGGTTCTTTCAAAAAGAAGCTTAGATGAGGGAGCTAACGTTCTGATTATCGATGATTTTATGAAAGCTGGAGGAACGATAAACGGCATGATTAGCATGCTCGAAGAATTCAAAGCAAATGTAGCAGGGATTGGTGTACTTGTGGAATCAGAGGGCCTTGAAGAGAGGCTTGTTGATGAATATATTTCGTTAGTAAAACTGACTGAGGTAGACGTTAAGGCTAAGAAAATAGAAGTTAATATAGGTAATTATTTTAATTTCTTAAAGTAACTAGAGGATGGAGGAATTGCTATGAAAAAAATCCAAACAAATCTGGCTCCTCAAGCCATTGGTCCGTACTCTCAAGGGATGGTTGTAAATAATTTGTTTTTTAGTTCTGGACAGATCCCGTTAAAACCTAACGGTGAACTTATACAAGGGAATGTGGATGAACAGACACACCAAGTTTTTGCTAATTTGAAAGCTGTATTAAAAGAGGCAGGTGCTTCTTTCGATACAGTTATTAAAACTACAGTTTTTATAAAAAATATGGATGACTTTGCTGAGATAAATGAAGTTTATAGTGAATATTTTCCCAACCACCAACCAGCAAGATCATGTGTTGAAGTTGCAAGACTACCGAAAGATGTTCTAGTAGAGATTGAAGTAATCGCATTGATTAAATAATTAGTTTAAAATTCCTATGTTTACTATACCGACCTAATATTTTCAAAAAAATTTACATAATTTGCAGGAAAACTCAAAAATTGTGTTGAATAACATACTAAGTCTTTAAAATTGGGAAAAGGTGGTGAACAGAATGGAAGTAACAGATGTAAGATTACGCCGCGTGAATACCGATGGTCGTATGAGAGCGATTGCATCAATTACTTTAGATCATGAGTTCGTTGTACATGATATTCGTGTAATTGATGGGAATAACGGCTTGTTTGTTGCGATGCCAAGTAAACGTACTCCAGATGGGGATTTTCGTGACATAGCCCACCCGATTAACTCAACAACTCGTGGGAAGATTCAAGACGCAGTTTTAGCTGAATATCACCGACTTGGTGAGATAGAAGAATATGAAGAAGCGGGTGCTTCATAAGAAACATTAATATTTTTTACACCAAGAGAGCCTTCACAGATGAAAGGCTCTTTTTCACGTAAGTGTATGGTACAGTTAGACTTATATAAATGGATGTTACCGCACTTTCTACAAGGCATTTTGGTTGTCTAAGCTATTTCCATACTAATCATAGCTTTTCATATTAGGATCAAACACATATACAACAACATTGCGTGGTATCATTTCTTCGAAGAAATGATGACAGCCTCATAAAAATTTATCTCCCTATGCTCATATTAGTAACATGAGCAACAAATTTGCGAAAGAGACTTAGGTTGAACTTTCCCCTCATATAAATCTTCTAATAATTAATAAATGACCATATGCTCATTCTTTAATGTTTATTCTGACAATATAATGTACTTACGGATGTTTCCTTGAAATTGGAGGCTATTTGAGATAATATTCATAGTGGATAAAAAGGTTACATTGGAGGCCTGTAGATGAAAAACCGATTTGCGGTAATATTGGCCGCTGGGCAAGGTACAAGAATGAAGTCAAAATTATATAAAGTTTTACACCCTGTTTGTGGCAAACCGATGGTTCAACATGTTGTCGAAGAAGTTACAAAAATAGGTGTATCGCAGTTGATAACTGTAGTAGGACACGGTGCTGAACAAGTGAAAGAGCAGCTTGGTAACACTAGTGATTTTGTGTTACAGAAGGAGCAACTAGGTACAGGGCATGCTGTATTACAAGCAGCTCCGCAATTAGAACAGCAAGACGGTATTACTATTGTTTTATATGGAGATACCCCACTTATTACTGAATCTACCATGAAATCTTTGTTGGAGCACCATGACCATACAAAAGCAAAAGTGACTATTTTAACAGCTATTGCAAATGATCCGACAGGCTATGGAAGAATTGTTAGAGACGATCTAGGCAAAGTCGAAAAGATTGTTGAGCATAAGGATGCCAACGATCAAGAGCTTAGTATTCAAGAGATTAATACAGGAATTTATTGTTTTGATAACAAAGCTTTATTTCATGCATTAAAGCAAGTATCAAATGATAATTCACAAGGTGAGTATTATTTACCCGATGTAGTAGGAATCTTGAAAAATGAAGGTGAAACAGTCTCTGTTTACCAAACACCATCTTTTTCAGAAACGTTAGGAGTAAATAACCGAATTCAACTTGCAGAAGCTGAACAAATAATGAAAGAGCGAATAAATAATTACCATATGTTAAATGGAGTGACAATCATTGATCCGCATTCAACATATATATCATCAAATGCTCAAATTGGTCAGGATACAACTATACACCCGGGAACTATCATAGAGGGTGAAACAGTTATTGGAACTGATTGTACAATAGGTCCTCATACAGAGCTGAAAAATTGTCAAATAGGAAGCCAGTCAGTTATTCGTCATTCAGTGGTACATCAAAGTGAGATTGGTAATGAAGTTAATATTGGTCCTTTTGCACATATTCGACCTGATTCTTTAATAAAAGATGAAGTGAAAATTGGTAACTTTGTAGAAGTGAAAAAGTCTATCATTGGAGATGGCAGCAAAGCATCGCATTTAAGTTATATTGGAGATGCTGAGGTAGGTAAAGGTGTCAATATTGGTTGCGGCTCAATAACAGTGAACTATGATGGTCAAAATAAATATTTAACTAAAATAGAGGATGGCGCTTTTATCGGATGTAATTCTAATTTAGTGGCGCCAGTTACAGTTGGAGAAAGAGCATATGTGGCTGCAGGCTCTACAATTACAAAAGATGTTCCTGGAAGTGCACTATCTATTGCCCGTGCGCAACAAGTAAATAAAGAACAATATGTTAACCGTTTGCGAAAAAAGAAATAATTTATTCTGATATGTTTTAACAACGTCTGGATTTGTTACAATAACTAAGATAATGATTATCGGAGGTTAGTAGGAGAATGCAATCAGTCGATCCAAAATTAAAAGTATTTACACTTAGCTCAAATCAAGGTGTAGCTGAAGAAATTGCTAAAGTTATAGGAGTCGAATTAGGAAAAATTGCTGTTGCTCGCTTTAGTGATGGTGAAATACAGATTAATATCGAAGAAAGCATCAGAGGCTGTGACGTATATATTATTCAGTCAACAAGCTCACCAGTGAATCAGAATTTAATGGAATTATTAATTATGATTGATGCTTTAAAACGAGCGTCTGCAAAAACCATTAACATTGTTATGCCGTATTATGGATATGCACGTCAAGATAGAAAAGCTCGTTCTCGTGAGCCGATTACTGCTAAACTAGTTGCTAACCTCATAGAAACCGCTGGAGCAACACGTGTTATAACACTCGATTTACACGCTCCACAAATACAAGGCTTTTTCGATATTCCAATTGATCATTTAATGGGTGTACCGATTTTAGCAGATTATTTCAACAGTAAAGGTCTTGAGGATATAGTGATTGTTTCTCCTGATCACGGTGGTGTGACCCGTGCAAGGAAAATGGCCGATCGTTTGAAAGCACCTATCGCAATAATCGATAAACGTCGACCTAAACCGAATGTAGCTGAAGTAATGAATATTGTTGGTAATGTTCAAGGTAAAACTGCCATTTTAATTGATGACATTATTGACACAGCAGGAACGATTACATTGGCTGCAAATGCACTCGTTGAAAATGGTGCTTCATCGGTGTATGCATGCTGTACACATCCGGTTTTATCTGGTCCAGCTATTGAAAGAATACAGAATTCAAATATAAAAGAGTTAGTCGTTACCAATTCTATTGCATTACATGATGATATGAGAATCGAAAAAATTGTAGAGCTTTCTGTTGCTCCTCTAATTGCAGAAGCGATTGTCCGTGTCCATGAACAAGAATCAATAAGTGCTTTATTTGATTAATTATTATTATTAGGTTTATCTCTACCCGGTTTTGGGGAAAGTTACTCATAGGACGAGTACACAAACCAAACGGGTAGGTGAATAGAATGGCATTATTGCAAGCAAATGAGAGGCAAGATTTTAAACATTCATCAATTAGGAAATTGCGGGAGGAAGGTAAAATCCCTGCAGTTATATATGGTGAGAATTATGAGAGTAAGGCGATCTTTATTCACGGGGCAGATTTTCTGAAAACGATAAAAGAAGCTGGTCGCAATGGTATTATTACGCTCTCACTTAATAATGATCAACATTCAGTGATGTTGCATGATATTCAAAAAGACCCATTAAAAAGTGACATAGTGCATGCGGATTTTCAGGTTGTTAATATGAAGTCAGAAGTTGAGGTTGATGTAAATATTCAACTCATTGGTGATGCAATTGGTGTCAAGGATGGCGGAGTACTCCAGCAACCGTTACACCAAGTCTCTGTAAGGGCGTTACCTGCTAATATCCCAACTTCCATTGATATAGATGTGTCTAACCTGGAAGTTGGTCAAACGATATCTATTGGTGACATTCAAACAGTAGATAAATTTGACATTAATCATGATATGAGTGAAGTAGTTGCATCAATTTTACCTCCAAAACAAGAAGATGAAATAAATAGTGGTGAAGAACAAGAAACTGGGCAACCTGATAATGTTGAAGGTAGAGAGACAGATGACGAGTAGGTATGCTTACGCATAAAGTGATTAGCCAAAATTGAGTTGAACTTGCTCGAGATTAAGAAAACTTTATCTAGGGTTTGTCGAAGTTGCTTAACCCCATCCTTCAAAAGCATCGTTGTGCTTTTTGTAGGCATGGGGTTCTAGTGCTTGTTGGATGTGTATGAGAAGCTAGTGTGGTCTATAATGTCTAGCTACTACAGCGCCTATCCACCCGAGACAGCTTTAAAAATTCATCCGAAGGAAGGCAAAAAGCTCCTTCGTGTGAATTACATGAGTGTTTGTCTAGATGAGTCTGGTGCTTGCGTTTTTTATTATACATATGGGGGAATCTTGATGAAATTAATTGTAGGTTTAGGAAACCCTGGTAGAGAATATGCTCTAACAAAACATAATATAGGTTTCATGGTTATTGATCAATTATCTACACGATTTAATATCGATATAGATAAATCTAAGTTTTCAGGATTATATGGAACAGGTATGTATAATGGTGAAAAAGTAATATTATGTAAACCGCTTACATATATGAATTTATCAGGAGAATGTATTGGGCCGTTAATGGACTATTTCGATATACCTATTGAAGATCTATTGATTATCTATGATGACCTGGATTTGCCAACAGGAAAAATTCGTTTAAGAACAAAAGGAAGTGCTGGTGGACATAATGGAATTAAATCCACAGTTAATCATCTTGGCACTCAAGAGTTTAAAAGAGTACGTATAGGAATTGGGAGGCCAACGAATGGCATGGCAATTCCAAATTATGTTCTTACAAAATTTGTTGATGATGAAATTGAAAAGATAAATGATGCTATAAAGGTTTCAACAGATGTATGTGAAGATTGGATTTCATCACCTTTTTTACAAGTAATGAATAAGTATAATTAATCAATGAAATTGAATAACTTCCTAGGATTGCGTAAATACTATCACTAAAACCAATTGGGAGGATAACAAATGTCACTCCATTATTATTGCAGGCATTGTGGTATAAAAGTTGGTAGTATTGAAAGAGTATCACTATATACTGAAAGTTTAGGATTTCAATTACTTTCTGATCAGGAACGTCAAGAGATGTTATCCTACGAAGATAACGGTGATATCAAAGTATTAACAATTTGTGAGGATTGTCAAGAAGCATTAAACCGAAATCCAGATTTCCATCTATATGAAACATTTATTCAGTGAGAAGCTTTGGTCTAATACCAAAGTATTTTCCTGTTTAATGTTGATTATTTTGTAACATTAAGTTGTTTTCCGTAAGCAAATAAACATTTCATACAAATAGAGTTCTGAATATATTATCTTTTTTTACGATAATAACGCATACAATTTGATCTAGCATAAAATAGTAACGTATGCAATAAAGAAGTTTTTTTATTTATTTTGGCTGTTTGCGCATTGATTGTAGTTTTTCGTACTAAGATATAAAGTTCGATGCGTTTTTTCTTCTCATTTACAGATGAAAGTCGCACTAACTTTAGCAATAGTTAACAAAGTTTTAAAAAAATTCGTAAAAAGTGTAACGCATTTTATATAACTAGAATATTATTAAACCCTGCTAAGTCATTCGAGAGGAGGGGGTTGAATGTTAGGTATACAAGAATATTTTTTATATAATGATGATTTGGCTTCAATTGTAAACGGCATTGATGAAGGGCTTAAAGAGCAGCTTGTAGCTGGATTATCAGGATCAGCTAGATCTTTATTTTTTGCTTCAATCTATAAAGATACAAATCGCCCGTTACTAATAGTGACACATAACCTCTTTCAAGCGCAGAAGATTTATGATGATTTACTAGGGTTGTTAAGTAGTGATCATGTATTTCTATACCCAGTGAATGAAACAATTGCGTCAGAGATAGGAACTGCTAGTCCAGAATTAAAAGGACAGCGTCTAGAGGTATTGGATTATTGGTGTTCATCAAAAAAAGGTATTGTCATAGCACCTGTTGCAGCTATAAAAAGGTTACTTCCCCCAAAAGAAGTTTGGGATAGCTATCAATTAAATTTCTCAGTAGGAAATGACATAGACATAGATCAATGCTTAAATAAAATTGTATTAATGGGTTACTCAAGAGCATCAATGGTTACAGCACCCGGAGAGTTCAGTGTTAGGGGTGGCATTATTGATATATACCCATTAACTGAAGAGTTTCCAATTAGAATAGAACTTTTTGATACTGAGATAGAGTCAATACGTACATTTGCAATTGATGATCAACGGTCATTGCAAAAGATAGAAAAAGTAACGATTGGTCCGTCAACTGAAATTCTAATAAGTAACGATAAAATCGATCACGTAATTAACTCAATAGAAGATAAACTTGGAGAAAGTTTGAAAAAAACAAAGGACAGTGATGTAAAAAAATTATTAGTGGAAAACATTACTGCTGAAATAGAACAATTAAAAAATGACCAACTTCCGAGTCAAGTATTTAAATATTTATCTCTTTTCTATGAAAAGCCTGCAAGTTTACTAGACTATGTACCTAATAACGGTCTTATTTTATTTGATGAAATGAGCCGTATCCAAGATATTACGACAACCTTAGATAAAGAAGAAGCTGAATGGTACACGAGCTTACTTTCCGAAGGTAAAATTATTCATGATTTACAGCTGTCTCATCATTTTTCTACTCTTATACAAAAGATAGACAAGCCGCTTATTTATTTTTCTTTGTTTTTAAGGCATGTTCAGCAAACAAGTCCACAAAATATTGTCAATATTACTTGTAAGCAAATGCAAAGTTTCTTTGGGCAAATGCATGTATTGAAAACCGAATTAGAAAGATGGAAAAAAGGAAATTATACTGTTGTAGTTTTGGCTCCGAATGAAGAAAGACAGAAGAAGATACAACATGTTCTTGAAGATTATGATTTGAATTTTGCTACAACTGATAGCAATGACAAAATAATAGCAGGTACAAATCAAATTGTTATAGGGGATTTAAACACAGGTTTTGATTTGCCTTTACAAAAGCTAGTAGTTATTACTGAAGAAGAATTGTTTAAAAATAGGACGAAAAAAACGAAACCGAGACAGAAGCTATCCAATGCAGAAAGAATTAAGAGCTACTCAGAATTAAAGGTTGGCGATTATGTTGTTCACATTAATCACGGTATCGGTAAGTATATTGGAATTGAGACGCTAGAAATCAATGGTATACACAAAGATTATCTTCATATTGAGTATCAAGGTAGTGACAAGCTATACGTTCCTGTCGAACAAATAAATCAAGTGCAAAAATACGTTGGCTCAGAAGGTAAAGATCCAAAAGTGTATAAGCTTGGCGGAACAGAGTGGAAACGGGTTAAGAAAAAGGTTGAGTCCTCAGTACAAGATATTGCTGATGACTTAATTAAGCTATATGCAGAGCGAGAAGCGAGTAAAGGGTATAGCTATAGCCCTGATGGTGATATGCAGCGAGAGTTTGAGTCGGCTTTCCCATATGAAGAAACAGTAGATCAACTACGTTCAATTGGGGAAATTAAAAAAGACATGGAAAAAGAGCGCCCTATGGATCGGTTATTATGTGGTGATGTAGGGTACGGGAAGACAGAAGTAGCAATCAGAGCAGCATTTAAAGCAATTGTTGATGAAAAGCAGGTTGCTATCCTTGTGCCGACAACGATTTTAGCCCAGCAGCATTACGAAACTATTCAAGAAAGATTTCAAGATTATCCAATTAATATAGGTTTACTTAGCCGATTTAGATCTCGTAAGCAACAACTCGAAACAATTAAAGGCTTAAAAGATGGAACGATTGATTTAGTTGTAGGTACTCATCGAGTGTTGTCTAAAGATATTTCATTTCGTGATTTAGGGATGTTAATCATTGATGAAGAGCAACGGTTCGGTGTAACACATAAAGAGAAGATTAAGCAAATGAAAGCTAATATTGATGTATTAACTTTAACAGCAACACCTATTCCTAGAACGTTACATATGTCCATGTTAGGCGTCAGGGATTTGTCTGTAATTGAAACACCACCTGAGAATAGATTCCCAGTGCAAACTTATGTAGTTGAATATAATGGTGCACTCATTAGAGAGGCCATTGAAAGAGAACTATCTAGAGGTGGCCAAATATACTTTCTTTATAACCGTGTTGAAGATATTGAACGCAAAGCCGAGGAAATCTCTATGCTCGTTCCAGATGCACGAGTTGCGTATGCACATGGAAAAATGACTGAAAACGAGCTGGAATCTGTCATACTTAATTTCTTAGAAGGTGAAATCGATGTCCTTGTTAGTACAACCATCATTGAAACAGGTGTTGATATACCAAATGTTAATACGTTAATTGTATTTGACGCAGATAAAATGGGTTTATCACAATTGTATCAGCTTAGAGGAAGGGTCGGTCGTTCGAACCGTGTAGCTTATTCATATTTTACACATCGTAAAGACAAAGTCTTATCAGAAGTTGCTGAAAAAAGATTGCAAGCAATAAAAGAGTTTACAGAGCTAGGCTCTGGTTTTAAAATTGCCATGCGTGACTTGTCAATAAGAGGAGCAGGGAACTTGTTAGGGTCGCAACAACATGGATTTATTGACACTGTTGGATTTGATTTATATTCCCAAATGCTGAAAGAGGCAATTGACGCAAGAAGAGGAAATGAACCAACTGCAACAGATCCAGATATAGAAATAGACGTAGAGGTTGATGCATATATCCCTGACCAATACGTTTCTGATGGTCGACAAAAAATAGACATGTATAAACGCTTTAGAGCTATTACTACACTAGATGATTTAGAAGATCTTCAAGAGGACATGACAGACCGTTTTGGGGAATACCCAGATGAAGTATCTTATTTATTTCAAATTGCTGAAATTAAAGTTTACGCAATACAACAAAAGATACTATCAATTAAACAGGTGAAACATGAAGTAACAATATTATTTAGTGAAGAGCAGAGTGGTAATGTTGAGGTTCAAAGGTTAGTTCAGCTTACACAACAATATGGGCGATTGATTGGGTTAGGTATGGAAGGCAAACAATTAAAAGTTGTTTTCCACACAAAAGGTATTCCTGCTCAGCAATGGTTAGCATCAATGTACGATTTCCTAAAAAAACTGGCTGACGTTAAGGAAGAGCAATTAAAAACTGTATAAATAGGTTTATTTGTAATATTAATTGGCGATACTGTATGTTTGTTTTTATTTTTAAAAATTATGCTTTCTTTATGTATAGTTCTTTGTTTGAAGAGGATACTAATGTCAACAATGGTGATTTATACATGGACAACACTTTAATCACCATCATTTAATCATCAGATGAAAGTGAGGCATCTTTAGATGAAAGCAACTGGAATTGTTCGTCGAATTGATGATTTAGGCCGAGTGGTAATCCCTAAAGAAATACGGAGGACATTACGAATTAGAGAAGGTGACCCGCTAGAAATTTTTGTTGACCGCGATGGAGAAGTGATTTTAAAAAAATATTCTCCTATAAGCGAATTAGGTAACTTCGCTAAAGAGTATGCAGAGGCTTTATTTGACAGTTTAGGACATAATGTATTAATATGTGATCGAGATGTGTTTATAGCAGTAGCGGGAGGCTCCAAAAAGGACTATATTAATAAAAGTATTAGCAGGATGATTGAGAAATCTATGGAGGATCGTAATACTGTACTTAATACCGAAGAAAAAGAAATATCCTTGATAAGTGACCAAGAAGAACCATTGTCATCTTATGCTATAGGTCCAATCATTGCAAATGGAGATCCAATTGGAGCAGTTATAATTTTTTCAAAAGATACAGTGATTGGGGAAGTTGAGCAAAAAGCTGTTGATACAGCAGCAGGTTTTTTAGCAAGACAAATGGAACAATAAAACAAACAAAAGGCGGCAAACATGCGGCCTTTTCTTATTTATTGGCTGTTGTGTTAAGCACTAACAAATAACCGCGTTTATAAATCTTTTCTTCTTCTTTACTGTTATAGTTTTGCAATATAACAACAAAGAGTAAGAAAAGAGGCTATTTAGATGATGAATCTTTACGCTTCAAGCCCCTATCCTCTCGAGATTGCTTCTCGTTTTAATTAAAGTACCTTCATGTGATATGCTCTCATTGCTCTCAATATCATTGAAGCAGTGAAAGTAAAGCATGACTTTCTTCAATTTTTTTCTTGAAGGGGTGAGTTGGTGAACATCCATTCCGATTTGCAAAAAAAAATTTTTTTGCAAGGAACAGTTATATTATCTATTGCAGGTATCGTTACTAAGCTACTTAGTGCGGGATATCGGATACCTTTCCAAAATATTGTTGGAGATATCGGGTTTTATATATATCAGCAAATATACCCATTTTATGGAGTGTTTTTAACGTTATCAACCTATGGGTATCCAGTTATAATTTCTAAGCTACTAATAATTTCATTTGAACAGCAAGATTATAAAAGAGTTAAAAAAGTTGTTGTGGTCTCCTTTTTATCCTTACTTGTTGCAGGAATCGTTTTTTGTAGTGTGTTATATTTTTTTGCTAATAAGATAGCGATTATTATGGGTGACCCGGAATTAACTATATTGATTAAAGTTATTGCTTTTTCATTTTTATTAATGCCATTTATCTCAGTATTAAGAGGTTATTTTCAAGGACAGAAGAATATGGTTCCAACCGCTGTTTCACAAATGGTTGAACAATTTATTAGAGTCATAACTATTCTAATATTTTCTATTCTCCTCGTATCACATGGGTATGGCATGTATGCTACCGGTGCTGGAGCACTTTTCGGATCGATCACAGGTGGATTAACAGCAATTGTAATTTTGTTAATATATTATAAGCAAAATAATCTATTACATACAGAGCGCCCGTTAATATTTAATAAAAAGGAAAATAAAGAAATAATAAGGGTGTTATTTACGCAAGGGGGACTTATTTGTATTAGTGGGATGATCCTTATCCTCTTTCAATTAGTGGACTCATTTACGTTATACTCATTATTAATCTCAAGTGGTATGAGTGACGTTATCGCTAAAGGTGCAAAAGGAGTCTATGATCGTGGATGGCCACTTATTCAATTAGGAACTGTTGTATCAACATCAATCTCGCTATCTTTAATTCCAATCATTTCTAGTGCATATATTCGTCATAATTTACAATCTATTAAAGAGAAGGTTAATTTATCAATCAGAATTAGCATTGTTGCTGGTGTAGGCGCATCAGTTGGGTTAGCTTTTATTATTGAACCGACAAATATTATGCTTTTTCAAAATAATCAAGGGACAGATGTGTTAAGGATACAAGGTTTTACTATACTCTTTAGTTCACTTATCTTAACAACTTCATCTATTTTTCAAGGTATGAACAATTACATAATTCCTGCAATTAGTGTTGTCGTAGCGTTAATTTTAAAAGGGCTGTTAAATGTTCTACTTGTTCCTATTTTAGGAACAAAAGGGGCTGCATTTGCAACTATCATTTCACTATTGATAACTGTGTTATTTCAGTATTATTTATTGTATAGGAAATTCCGAGGGTCTATATGCAGAATCAAGGATGTTGTCAAGATACTAGAAGCAGCCATAGTAATGGGCATAGGTTTATATGTATATATTCATTTTACAAATCTATTGTTGGTATTTATTAATAATCGGCTTTTTTCGGCTTTGCAAGCAATTACTGCTGTAATGATCGGTATCATATTATTTCTCTTCGTCATTATTAAAAGACAAGTTTTTACCCAAAGTGAGTTGTCAATCATTCCTTATGGAAATAAGCTAGCCTATTTTAATAGAGCAAATAAGAAGTTAGGTGATTAATAATGAAGAAAATAACTGTAATAGGTTTAGGAGCTGGCGATTTAGAGCAATTACCTCTAGGAGTTTATCGATTGTTACAAAAGGCTGATCATATTTATATACGAACAAATGAGCACCCAGTCGTACAGGATCTTATGAAAGAAGGACTACATTTTAATTCTTTTGATAATGTATATGAAAAATACGATCAATTTGAAGAAGTATACGAAGAGATAGTAAATGTCTTAATTTCCGAAGCGCTGCATAAAGAGATATTATATGCTGTACCTGGTCATCCATTTGTGGCTGAGAGAACAGTTCAACTATTAGTGGACAAGTGTAGTAAGTATGGTATTGAAATTAATATTGCTGGAGGGCAAAGTTTTCTTGATTCAACATTCACATCATTGCAAATTGATCCGATTGAAGGGTTTCAGTTTCTAGATGCAACGTCACTACAAAGGCAACAAATTCAATATAATCAACATATTATTATATGCCAAATGTATGATCAATTTATTGCATCTGAGGTGAAGCTAACACTTATGGAGGATTTGCCTGATGATTATGAAGTAATGATCCTTACAGCTATTGGTAGCGAGGCTGAAGAAGTAAGAAAAGTACCATTATATGAATTGGATCGTCAGTCTACCATAAGTAATTTAACAAGTTTATATGTACCTCCTGTAAATGATGAGAAATTGCTTTATCATACATTTTCTTCATTACGTTCTGTTATAGCAATTCTTCGTGGGCCAGATGGTTGTCCATGGGATAAAAAGCAAACGCATCAATCATTAAAGAAATATATTCTTGAAGAAGCATATGAGCTTGTAGATGCGATTGACAATGATGATGTTTGGAATACAATTGAAGAGCTCGGAGATGTACTTCTACAAGTTATGTTACATGCTCAAATTGGAGATGATGACGGATTATTTAACATTGATGATGTGGTTAGAAGTATAACAGAAAAAATGATTCGACGTCATCCACATGTTTTTGCAGGGGAAAGAGTAGTTGATAGTGATGAAGTAGTCTATAATTGGGAACAAATTAAGCAAGATGAAAAAAAGGGAATGCAACACTCTGCATCATTACTTGAGGAGGTCCCAAAGAGCTTACCGGGCTTATTAAGAGCTTATAAATACCAAAAAAAAGCAGCTCAGGTAGGGTTCGATTGGGATGATGTTAGTCCGATGTGGGATAAAGTGAGGGAAGAAATAGAGGAGTTTCAAGTTGAGGCAACCAATCACAACCAAAAGAATATGCTTACTGAGTTTGGTGATATTCTTTTTGCTCTTGTAAATATATCTCGTTATTATAAAATTGATCCGGAAGAAGCGATAACAAGTGCAAATAATAAATTTTTTAAGCGGTTCCGTTTTATTGAAAACACTGTGAGAGATGAGGGGAAAGAGATTGAATCCTTTTCTTTAGAACAATTAGATGAAATTTGGACATCTGCAAAGAAAAAAGGATTATAATGAGAACACTAGGACTAGGTAAATACGCTTACCCTTCATGTGGTTTTGATAACGAGTATTTATGTTATAAGCTATCGACTTAAAAAAACATATACGAAATCTATGATATATGAAAGAAGTGAAAAATATGAGACTAGATAAATTTCTTAAAGTTTCTCGCTTAATTAAAAGGAGAACACTAGCAAAAGAGGTTGCTGACAAAGGAAGAATTTCGATAAATGGTATCCAAGCAAAAGCAAGTTCAACTCTTAAAGTGGGGGATGAACTAACCATTCAATTTGGTCAAAAAGTTGTAACGGTAAAGGTAGAAAAACTTGTTGAGACAAGTCGTAAAGAAGAAGCTAATGACTTATACTCGATTGTAAAGGAAGAGAGAAAAGAGGAGCAAAGCTGAAAAAATTTACCGTTGACCAACTTAATGAACATACATTGAGCAACTGGTTGCGTAAGTTTTATAGGCTTGTTCTAAAATGATTGTCCCTAACATACATTGATATAAATGTTTGCTATGAAGCATGTCTTCAGCATAAAAGCGAGGGATGATCATGGATCAATATTATGAAGGTAGCTCAAATCAAAAAGGAACGATTAAAGAGCACGACTTAGTAATGAGAGGACGAAGAATTCTTGACATAACAGGTGTCAAACAGGTTGAAAGCTTCGATAATGAAGAATTTTTATTAGAAACTGTGATGGGATTTTTAGCTGTTCGTGGCCAAAATCTACAAATGAAAAACCTAGATGTTGATAAAGGGATTGTCTCGATTAAAGGGAAAATATTCGATATTGTATATTTAGATGAACAATATGGGGAGAAGGCTAAAGGTTTTTTTAGCAAGTTGTTCAAATGAGTTTAACGACTCAATTTTATACAATGATGTCTATGATTGGTATTGGGAGCTTTTTAGGAGCAGCTCTCGATACTTATGGACGCTTCTTACAGCGGTCGTACCGAGCAACATGGTTAGTTTTTATAAATGATATTATGTTTTGGTGTATGCAAGGCTTTATTATATTTTATGTTTTGTTACTCGTTAATGAAGGTGAACTTAGGTTTTATATCTTTATTGCTATTTTATGTGGTTATGCTGCCTATCGTAGTCTATTTCAATCGTTATTTTTAAGATTGCTGGAATTTGTAATTAAATTAATAATTTCGACATATCAAATTGTAAAAAAGCTCGTTCACTATATTATCATAAAGCCAATTCAAATATTGTATCATTTTATTGCTATACTGGTTATAGGGCTTTTAAACGTATGCTATACGACTATTCGTTTTTTGGTAAAAGTACTTATTTATTTTGTACAAGTATTGTTTATCCCAGTGAAAAAGCTAGTAAAGTTTGTGTTTCAACTACTCCCTAGCTCTTGGAGAAAGTTTTGTGTAGTTTTTTTAAAAAAACTTGCAGGATATTTTAAAAAAATAAAGAATGTACAACATATCATAATAAAATGGTGGAAATCAATCCTAAGTTTTTTAAGGAGGAAGTTTTAGAGATGAGTGCGTTACGAAAGCAGAAGAAAGTTATAGAGCTGCAAACGTCATACTCTAGTCAGCATGAGAATAATCAACAGGTATTAACTAATAAGCGTCGCGGTTTAATGAGACGGTTAGCGGCTTTGTCATGTCTAGCTGTAGTTGCTGCCTTTTTTATTAGTTCTACACTCATCTCTCAATCGAAAATAATTGAAGAAAAGAACGTTGAAAAACAAAAACTGGAATATGAGTTAGCTGATTTGAAAAAAGAGCAATTGTATTTAGAAGGTGAAATTGTTAAGCTTAACGATGATGAGTATATAGGAAAAATTGCTCGGAGAGATTTTTTTCTATCACAAGAAGGCGAAGTTTTATTTAATACATCTGAGTGAAGTTGGTTAGTCTTGTTGACACTCAATTTTTAAATTATGTATAATAAAAAAAAATGATTTTTTTATTTTTTAAGGAGGAACACTTTTTTTATGTCGATTGAAGTAGGCAGCAAGTTACAAGGAAAAGTAACAGGTATTACAAATTTTGGTGCGTTCGTGGAGCTGCCAGAAGGCTCAACAGGTTTAGTACACATAAGCGAAGTTGCTGACAATTATGTGAAAGATATTAATGAACATCTAAAGGTTGGCGACGAAGTTGAAGTGAAGGTAATAAATGTTGAGAAAGATGGTAAAATTGGCTTATCAATTAAAAAAGCAAAGGAGTCACCGCGACCTCCTCGTAAAGGCAGTAATCGCCCTCCAAGGGATTTCCGTCCAAAAGAGAATTTTGAGCAGAAGATGGCCCGTTTCCTAAAAGAAAGTGAAGACCGATTATCATCTTTAAAACGGAACACAGAGTCAAAACGAGGTGGACGAGGAGCACGAAGAGGATAACTTGCTGCTGATCATTTTATAGTGCGTATTCAAAAAGGATAAAGAATGAGGCAGTATACCTTGCATTTTTAGAAGAGCTATTTTACTGATAACTAATAAAGATACTATGTTTCGAATTGTTAACGTAGAAACATACGATACGTATGTGTCCCGCAAAATAGTGGGAAACCCCCTAACAATCGCAAGTGGTATCTTATTCAAGTTTAGACAGTCATTTCTTCTTACTTTTTGAGCAGCCTCTTACAGATAGCCTGGCAGGTAACATGTACATCAAGCACCCACGGGTGCTTTTTTGTTAGGCTCTCTTCGTAAACTTTGTTGCTATTGAGACCAATTTAGGACAACAACAAATAAATTTATACAAAACGAAAAGCAACAACAAATGTGAAAACAGCTTAAGATTTCTTAGTAAACTTTGTTGCTATTGTTATTATATTTGGCTCTTTAACTTCTAGTTGACGTCATTCGTAATTTCTTAATAAATGATATGAAATGAGTTTTTAATGTAATTAAGGTATTGACTAAATTGTTATTCCTTAGTATCATATTCTTTGTCGTATTATGGCGGTGTAGCTCAGCTGGCTAGAGCGTACGGTTCATACCCGTGAGGTCGGGGGTTCGATCCCCTCCGCCGCTATTTATAAAATGTCATTTTATCATTTTTTTTGGCCCGTTGGTCAAGTGGTTAAGACACCGCCCTTTCACGGCGGTAACACGGGTTCGAATCCCGTACGGGTCATCGTAAAAGTCAGTTCTTGATGAACTGGCTTTTTTTATTAGCTTATTTGCGTCAACTTTGTCGCATGAAGTTTATGTGATTGGCATTGTTTCAAAGAGCAGGGTGTGAACAGCTTTAGTTGAATTGTGTTCAATAAAAAAACAAATCCAATTTAACGTTGTAGAGATAACGATGGGATAAATTATCTGAATATTCGATATTATTGTTGCTGGTTTTTGAAAAATAGGATTAAATTCTTCAGATTATGTATGCTTATTGTATCTTATTAAGAATTGAGTCGAACACTTTTTTATATCTCCATGTTGTTTTGACAAAAAATATTCTGGCTTAGAAGTATAATAACAACCAACTATAAAAAAGTTGGGGAGTGAATAAGTATGGAAAAGACTGAACGGAATGTCATTGAACCTATTACGAACGTGAATTTCAAAAGTACAAAGCTATCGTTTGACAGCTGGATTCAAAAGAACAAGCAAAAACTATTAAAAATAATAATAAACAGAGGAGTTCTTATTGTTTTTATAGGCTTTTTACTTGGACGAGCATTAATATTAGCTGAAGTTACACCATTCGCATTACCATTTTTTGCTGCCGTATATGTCATTCAAAAAAATAGAATCTGGTTAGCCCTGCTAGCATTACTTGTAGGTGGAATTAGTTTATCTTTTCAAACTTCCATATTCATTCTTTCATCAATAGTATTATTTCTATTTTTAAATAACATAACGAGAAGGTTTAGTAAAGATACACTAAAAGTAGTTCCATTCCTCGTGTTCTTATCCTTATGTATGTCCAAGCTCTCAATCTTGTATTTTATAAACAACGAAATTGATCTGTATAATTTGATGTTGGTTGGTGTTGAGTCAGGTCTAGGTTTTATACTAACGTTAATATTTCTACAAAGTGTTACGTTAGTTGCTTTTCGAAAACGAAAACAAACTTTAAAAACGGAAGAAATTATTTCCTTAATTATATTATTGGCTTCTATCATGACAGGTTTGATTGGTTGGTCTATATATGACTTATCAATTGAATATATTGCTTCAAGGTATTTTGTTCTTCTACTTGCATGTGCTGCAGGTGCCACGATTGGAACGACAGCTGGTGTGGTTACCGGGTTAATATTAAGCCTTGCAAACATCGGAAGTCTATTTCAGATGAGCTTGCTTGCATTTTCTGGATTACTTGGAGGTTTACTAAAAGATGGCCGGAAAATAGGCGTATCAGTTGGACTTCTCATTGGTACTCTTTTATTAGGAATGTATAATGATGCTAATCAGCTTCAAATAAGTGTTATTGAATCTTTATTAGCCATTTTTATATTTCTATTAACTCCTCAATCACTCATTTCGCAAATCGCAAAATATATACCAGGAACAATCGAAAATATGTCTGAGCAACAACAGTATTTACAAAAAGTAAGAGATGTCACTGCAAGTCGTGTATCCCAATTTTCATCAGTTTTTCAAGCTTTATCTAGTAGTTTCGAAAATTACAATCAATCAGCTAATCATATGGATGAGGAAGTTGAAGTTGATTATGTTTTAAGTAATGTCACTTTGAGGACATGCCAATTGTGCTATAAAAAAGATCAATGTTGGACGAACAATCTTAATAAAACATATGATTATTTGAAGAATATTATGCATGAATATGAGCAATCCACATTGGAAGAGAATTATCATTTACAACGTGAGTGGAATAAGCATTGTATAAAACCAGATAAGGTGATAAATGTAATTAAGGATGAGTTGACATTATATTACGCCAATCAGAAGTTAAAAGAACAAATTCGAGAAAGTAGGAAGCTGGTTGCTGAACAGTTGTTAGGTGTATCCCAAGTGATGGGGGACTTTGCTAACGAGATTAAACGTGAAAGAGATAACCATCATGTGCAGGAGGAGCAAATACTAGATGCTGTGCAAGGTTTCGGGGTTGAGATAGGTCATGTCGAAATTTATTGTTTAGAACAAGGGAACATCGACATAGAAATGAGCATTCCATTTTGTAATGGGCGAGGGGAGAGCGAAAAGTTAATTGCACCTATGCTTTCTGATATTTTAAAGGAGACGATCATTGTTACAAAGGAGGAATGTGCAGCTTATCCTAATGGCTATTGCCAGGCAACATTTGGATCAGCAAAGACATACAAAGTTGATACAGGTGTTGCTCATGCAGCGAAAGGTGGAGGGTTAATATCCGGTGATAGTTACTCAACGATTGAATTAGGAGCAGGGAAATTTGCAATTGCAATTAGTGATGGAATGGGAAATGGCCAGAGAGCCCATTCTGAAAGTAATGAGACTCTGGAGTTGTTACAAAAAATTCTAAAGTCGGGGATAGAAGAAAAAGTAGCGATTAAATCTGTAAACTCTGTTCTTTCTTTAAGAACAACGGATGAGATATTTTCTACCCTTGACCTAGCCATGATTGATTTACAAGATGCGAGTGCAAAATTTTTAAAAATCGGGTCATCACCTAGCTTTATTAAAAGAGGAGAGAAAGTTATTAGTATTTGTGCTAGTAACTTACCTATGGGAATTATTCAAGACTTTGAGGTAGATGTTGTTAGTGAGCAATTGAAAGCAGGAGATTTATTAATTATGATGAGTGACGGGATTTTTGAAGGTCCAAAGCATGTAGAAAATTACGATATTTGGATGAAGCGAAAAATAAAAGATTTACAAACGAAAGATCCTCAACATGTCGCAGATTTAATTATGGAGGAAGTGATCCGTACTCGTTCAGGAAACATTGACGATGATATGACGATCGTAGTAGCAAAGGTTGATCATAACACTCCTAAATGGGCTGCAATACCTGCTCATATGTATGAAAAGAAAGCGCAGTAAAGGTACGAAGTATAAAAACTTTTTATTCAGTCGAAGATGGTAATAACCATTTGAGGAGGGAATAAAAGGTGGATAAAGGTACTTTAAAACAAATATTACTTATTACTGATGGGTGCTCAAATCATGGAGAAGATCCTGTGGCTATGGCAACACTTGCTAAAGAGCAAGGGGTGACAGTTAACGTTATTGGCGTAATGGAAGAGGATAAAATAGATAATCGTGGACTTGCGGAGATAGAAGGCATTTCAATGGCAGGAGGTGGGGTTAGCGAGGTCGTCTATACTAGGCAATTGTCACATACTGTACAAATGGTAACTAGAAAAGCAATGACACAAACATTACAAGGAGTGGTAAACAAAGAATTACAGCACATACTTGGTTCCGGAACTTCAATGGAAGACTTATCACCTGAAAAACGTGGAGAAGTGATGGAGGTGGTGGATGAACTAGGAGAAACTGCTGAGTTAGAAGTTCTTATTCTTGTAGATACGAGCGCTAGTATGAAGCATAAATTACCAACCGTGAAAGAAGCATTGTTGGATTTATCGATTAGTTTAAATGCACGTATTGGCTCGAATCGCTTTTCAGTGTTATCATTTCCAGGCAAAAAGAAAGATGTCGAGAAAGTCCTGGATTGGAATCCACATTTAGATTCATTAACTAAAATATTTCCTAAGTTAACATCAGGAGGAATGACACCTACAGGGCCTGCCATTAGAGAGGCATTGACTTATTTTAAAAAGAAACGATCGTTAAGGAGCTTGATTTCTCGAGATGAACAACCTTTCGAAGAAACAGGCATGTAGTGTACCAGTTGGAACGGTCATTGTCGGTAAGTGGCATAAAAATAAATATAAGATTAAAAGTTTACTTGGTAAAGGTGCTATGGGATCAGTTTATTTATCAGAAAGTCCTACCGGTTTAGTCGCAGTTAAGATTAGTGATAGTAGCATGTCAATATCATCAGAAGTTAATGTGCTTAAACATTTTTTGAAGGTCCAGAGGTCATACTTGGGACCTTCTTTGCTAGATGTTGACGATTGGGAGCGTCGTGGCTTTGACTCTCCTACAGCTTTTTATGTAATGGAATATATAAAAGGAGAGGCATTATTACAATTTATTAAGAGGCGTGGTAATGAATGGATTGGCATATTATGTTTACAATTGTTAGCTGAACTTGACATACTTCATCGTGAAGGATGGGTCTTTGGCGATCTAAAGCCAGATAACCTGTTAGTGACAGCTCCTCCTCCGAAAATAAGGTTACTAGATGTGGGGGGGACGACACTAATAGGGAGATCCATAAAAGAATTTACTGAGTTTTTTGACCGTGGTTATTGGGGAAAGGGTTCTAGAAAAGCTGAACCATCGTATGATTTGTTTGCAGTAGCGATGATCATCATAAATATAGCCTATCCAAATAGATTTTCTAGAAGTAGGAATGGAGGGGATCAACTTAAGAATGCTATAACATCAAATGTATTATTAAGGAAGTATTCAACTGTTTTAGAAAATGCAATAGAAGGGAAATATAGTAGTGCGTCTAATATGAGGAAGGACCTATTACTTGTAATGAATCAGCAATATGTTTCCAATAAGCAAACCACGACCAATCAATCAACTAAGAGTAGCTCTATAAGTAATAGAAGGAAAGGCGGAAAAAGGAGTAAGAAAAAGAGCTTTTTAGAATTTACATTATTATTTCTAGTAATAATTGTTGTCTATTGGCTATACATATATAGTCAGTTATTATGAATATGAGTTGCTAGACATCTTTTTTGCAGAAACTTATATAATCATGTACGATAAGGGGACAAGATTCTGTAGAACGAAGAGTAGTAGAGGGTTGAATTGAGGATGATAAATAAGCTAAATGATTTTATTAAACGTCATGAGTTAATTACACAAAATTCAACGATCATTGTAGGTGTATCAGGAGGACCTGATTCCTTGGCGCTTCTTCACTTGCTTATTGGAATGAAAAGGAACCTCGGTTTAAGGTTAGTTGTAGCTCATGTTGATCATATGTTTCGTGGTAATCAGTCCGAGAATGAGATGCGTTTTGTTGAACAACATTGTAGCTCACTAGGAATTATTTGTGAAGCAAAACAAATAAATGTGAGTGATTATAAACAAAAAAAGAAAATAAGTACCCAAGTAGCTGCGAGAGAATGCAGGTATCGTTTTTTTTCATCAATGATGAAAAAATATGAAGCTCAATATTTAGCTCTTGGTCATCATGGAGATGATCAAGTTGAGACAGTTTTAATGAAGCTAGTAAGAGGAAGTACAGGGATAGGCTATGCAGGTATTCCAGTAAAGAGGCCGTTTAGTATTGGTCATATTATACGCCCCCTATTAAGCTTAAGTAGGGAAGAAATTGAGCATTATTGTCAAAGCATTGGGTTAGAGCCCCGTCGAGATCCAAGTAACGATAAGGATGATTACACCCGTAATCGGATTCGACATCATGTACTACCTTATTTAAAACGAGAAAATGAACGAGTACATGAAAGAGTTCAACAATTTAGTGAGATGGTGATAGAGGATCAAAATTATTTAAAGGAATTAACAGAAAATGAATTGAATAAAGTAGTGAAGAAGAAAGACAATACTATTATTATTAGTAGAGAGTCTTATCTTAAGTTACCTATTCCTTTACAAAGGAGAGGGATTCAACTAATATTAAAATATCTTTATCAGGAGGTTCCACCTTCTCTTTCCTCAATACATATTAACGACTTTCTAACAGCCCTGAATAATGATCATCCATCAGGAACATTACATTATCCAATGGGTTTAAAAGTTGTTAAATCCTATGATGATTTTATCTTTACATATGATGAAAGAGCAATAAAAGCATATAATTACGTTCATGAGGTTCCTAGTCAAATTGAATTGCCTAATGGTGACCTAATACTTAGTGAAATCATTGAGCAATTACCGAATGGATTAAATGGGAACCATTCAATTGTCATTGACATAAACAGTGTCGAGTTACCGCTAGTTATTCGTACGAGGAAACCTGGCGATAAGATGACATTAAAAGGAACTGACGGGACAAAAAAGATTAAAGATATTTTTATTGATCAAAAAATTCCTTTATATGAAAGGGATGAGTGGCCTGTTGTTGAGGACAGATATGGAAGAATCATTTGGTTACCCGGCTTAAAAAAGTCTTCTTTTGAGACTGAATTTAATGGAAATAAACAATATATTTTATTACAGTTTAAGAAGCACTGATCTTCTAGGAGGAAAGTAGTCATGAATCATGATATTCAAAAAGTATTAGTTACAGAAAAAGAAATTCAAGAAAAAGTAAATGAATTAGGTGAAGTTCTAACAAAAGATTATCAAGAGAAATTCCCACTAGCTATCGGCGTGTTAAAAGGTGCAATGCCTTTTATGGCTGACTTATTAAAAAGAGTTGACACATACCTTGAAATGGACTTTATGGATGTTTCTAGCTATGGTACATCAAGAGTATCATCTGGAGAGGTAAAAATATTAAAGGATTTAGACACATCTGTAGAAGGACGAGATATCTTAATTATCGAAGACATTATCGATAGTGGCTTAACTTTAAGCTATCTAGTGGAATTATTTCGTTATCGCAAGGCAAAATCAATTAAAATTGTTACGCTATTAGATAAACCTTCTGGACGCAAGTCTGATGTAGAAGCAGATTATGTAGGCTTTATTGTACCTGATGAATTTGTTGTAGGTTATGGCTTAGATTACCTTGAGAAATATCGAAATTTGCCATACATAGGGGTCCTTAAACCTGAAGTATACACGGAATCATAAATAATATTTTTAAAAAGCAAAATAATAACAGTAAATTAATTGTATTGGTATGTTTTTCTATGATACTATTGAGTATAGTTTTTTTACCGTGGGAGGAGGTAAGGAATGAATCGGATTTTTCGTAATACTATATTTTATTTATTAATTTTTCTTGTTGTTATTGGTATAGTTGGTGTTTTCAATAATACTAATCAAACAACTGAGGAAATGTCATATGATGTATTCATAGCTAATTTAGAGGACAATAATGTTAAATCTCTTGCAATACAACCTGCACGAGGGGTATATGAGATTAAAGGTCAATTAAGATCTTATGAGAGTGAAGAGCAGTATTTTATTACATACACACCAACACCTTTTTCAGAGGCAATGTTACAACGAATTGATACAATTGCAGCAGAAAATAGTGTAGTCGATTTTGTTCCAGCAAAAGAAACAAGTGGATGGGTTACGTTTTTCACTTCAATCATTCCATTTGTGATCATCATTATTTTATTTTTCTTCTTGCTGAACCAAGCTCAAGGCGGTGGAAGCCGTGTGATGAACTTTGGTAAAAGTAAAGCTAAACTTTATAATGAAGAAAAGAAAAAAGCAAAATTCAAAGATGTGGCTGGTGCTGATGAAGAGAAACAAGAGTTAGTTGAAGTTGTTGAGTTTTTGAAGGACCCTAGAAAATTTGCAGAACTAGGCGCTCGCATCCCAAAAGGTGTTTTACTAGTCGGCCCTCCAGGTACAGGTAAAACATTATTGGCTAGGGCTGTTGCCGGAGAAGCTGGCGTACCTTTCTTCTCCATAAGTGGTTCAGATTTCGTGGAAATGTTTGTTGGTGTCGGTGCATCTCGTGTTCGTGACTTATTTGAAAATGCGAAGAAAAATGCTCCGTGTATCATTTTCATTGATGAGATCGATGCCGTAGGACGTCAACGTGGTGCAGGCCTTGGTGGAGGTCATGACGAGCGTGAACAAACATTAAACCAATTGCTAGTTGAGATGGATGGCTTTGGTGCGAATGAAGGAATTATTATTATAGCAGCAACAAACCGCCCAGATATTTTGGATCCTGCATTACTTCGCCCTGGTCGCTTTGACCGTCAGATTACTGTCGATCGACCAGATGTTAATGGAAGAGAAGCAGTGTTAAAAGTACACGCACGCAATAAACCGCTAGCAGATTCTATTGATTTAAAAGCAATCGCTATGCGTACTCCTGGTTTTTCAGGTGCTGATTTAGAGAACTTATTAAATGAAGCTGCTTTAGTAGCGGCAAGACGCGATAAAAAGAAAATTGATATGCTCGATATGGATGAGGCTACAGACCGTGTAATTGCTGGACCGGCTAAAAAGAGCCGTGTCATCTCTGAAAAGGAACGGAAAATTGTTGCTTACCATGAAGCTGGACATACAATTATCGGTGTTGTACTGGATGAAGCAGATGTCGTACATAAAGTGACGATTGTTCCTAGAGGTCAAGCCGGTGGTTATGCAGTAATGCTACCAAAAGAAGATCGCTACTTTATGACTAAGCCTGAGTTGCTAGATAAAATTACTGGCTTATTGGGTGGACGTGTTGCTGAGGAAATTATTTTCGGTGAAGTGAGTACGGGTGCTCATAACGACTTCCAACGAGCAACTGGTATTGCAAGAAAAATGGTAACAGAATATGGTATGAGTGATAAGCTTGGACCATTACAATTTGGTCAGGCTCAAGGAGGTCAAGTGTTCTTAGGTCGCGATCTTCATAACGAGCAAAACTATAGTGATGCCATTGCACATGACATTGATATGGAGATACAAAGGTTTATTAAAGAATGTTATAAGAAAGCTAAAGACATTTTGACAGAAAACCGTGATAAGCTCGAACTAGTAGCAAAAACCTTACTTGATGTTGAAACACTTGATGCTGAACAAATCAAGTATTTAATAGACAATGGAAGATTACCTGATCGTATTGAAGAGAGCAGTTCTGATGACGTGAAAGTAAACATTAGCTCTAAAAAAGAAGAAACTCCATCTGATGATCAAGATCAACAAGATTAATTTAGCTTTTTGATCGATAATTAGTAAAGATGAAGGGTTAAGAAGATGTCTCGGTTTTTCGAGGCATCTTTTTTGAAGGCTCTTTTCGTATAATTTGTTGCATTTATACAAAATTACGACAGTAAAAAGAAGTCTTGTATAATCATCTTCATATTATAGAAGGAAAAATGCCACGAAACTATTGTTGTGTCCGTGTTTTATCTTATAATGAAAAGCAACAATCATTGGAAAACAGCCTTTTTGAATATGCTTTGGCTCTTCTGTTGTTGGACAAATCCGATTCGTATACTAGCATAAGCTGACACCATGCGCTTTTGTAACCATTTGTGGTATGATGAGGAATATGTTGTTATTTTTATGTAGTGATAGTTTGGAATAACAGTTATTTTGATAAAAGTGGTGATGAAATGATTTTTGTCTTAGATGTCGGGAATACTAATACCGTTTTAGGTGTTTATGAACAAAATGAGCTTAAATATCATTGGCGGATTGAAACGAGTAGAAATAAAACTGAAGATGAATATGGCATGATTATCAAAGCGTTATTTAAGCACGTAGATTTAGATTTTTCAAACATTGACGGCATCATTATTTCTTCTGTCGTTCCACCAATTATGTTTGCATTGGAAAGAATGTGTCACAAGTATTTTAATATAAATCCGCTAATCGTTGGCCCAGGAATAAAAACAGGTTTAAATATAAAAATAGATAACCCTAGAGAAGTAGGGGCAGATCGAATCGTAAATGCAGTAGCGGGAATGCATTTATATGGTAGTCCACTTATCATTGTCGATTTTGGTACTGCAACAACTTATTGTTACATTAATGAGCAGAAACAATATATGGGTGGGGCTATAGCTCCTGGAATTGCAATTTCAACGGAGGCGCTATATTCCAAAGCAGCTAAGTTACCTAGAATAGAAATTGCGCATACAGATCATGTTATTGGGAAGAACACGGTATCTGCAATGCAATCTGGAATATTGTACGGGTATGTTGGTCAAGTAGAAGGAATTGTAAAGAAAATAAAAGCTCAAGCAAATGTTTTACCAACGGTTATCGCTACAGGTGGACTTGCATCATTAATTGCTGATGAGTCAACTGTTATAGATATTGTCGATCCGTTCTTAACGTTAAAAGGTTTACAACTGATTTATCAAAAGAATCAAGATTCTTATAAAAACTAATTATGTTTTATCATACTTAATGAATCAATTATTATATAGTTGCATCATGTGAAAGGGGTATTAACAACCATGTCAGATTATCTAGTAAAAGCCTTAGCTTATGATGGGCAAGTCAGAATATATTCAGTCAAGACAACAGAAACTGTCGGAGAAGCCCAACGTCGTCAATATACATGGCCGACAGCCTCAGCCGCATTAGGAAGAACAATGACTGCGGGCGTAATGATGAGTGCGATGTTAAAAGGTGACGAAAAAATTACCATTAAAGTAGATGCTGGTGGGCCAATTGGAGCAATTATCGTGGATAGCAATGCATATGGAGAAGTGAGAGGGTATGTATCCAATCCACAAACACACTTCGATCTAAATGAACATGGCAAGCTAGATGTGGCAAGAGCCGTAGGGACAAATGGTTTTTTAACAGTGGTGAAAGATATAGGGTTGCGTGAGAATTTTACTGGTTCAGTTCCGATTGTTTCTGGAGAGTTAGGTGAAGACTTTACATATTATTTTGTAACATCTGAGCAAACCCCATCATCTGTTGGAGTAGGTGTTCTAGTTAACCCTGATAATTCTATTCTTGCTGCAGGTGGGTTTATTATACAACTCATGCCTGGCACAGATGAGGATACGATCGCTGCAATAGAAGAAAGGTTAAAAACAATAGAGCCTATATCTAAATTAATTGAAAAAGGGTTATCCCCTGAGCAAATTATATATGAACTAATAGATAAAGAACATGTGAAGATATTAGACAAACAACCAGTAACTTTTAAATGTAACTGTACAAAAGAAAGGTTTGCAAATGCAATTATTAGTTTAGGTCCTAACGAAATAGAAGAAATCATTGTGGAGGAAGGCCAAGCTGAAGCGCAATGCCATTTTTGTAATCAAAAGTATTTGTTTTCAAAAGAAGAACTTGAGGCTCTTAAAAAAGAAGCGATGTAATTGAGTAAGACTCTTTCTAAATAAAGGTTGGTAGGTTTTAAATATGGCTCTTTTCGTGAAATGTTGTTGTTAATAATACGAATCAAGACAGTACAATGAAGACTTGTATGAATCCGTGTTTATTAGTATGAATAACAACAATCATTGCAAAAGCTGCTTAAACAATTGTCGTATTCTTTTTAATAATAGCTTCACGGTAACTTTGTTATAGCATAGTAAAATATTTTATTGTGGGACTAACATCATTTACAGATGATAAGATGTTAAGAATATTTGTTGTATACGTGAACGATAAACAAAAGGTAGATGTCTCGAAAGTTAGCTATACGGATGTCTTGTCTTGTTGTAAAAAAACCATAATGAATACGAAAATAACCTTTAGCAAAATGGAGTGGGTTAACATTGAGTAAAAAAGCGTTATGGATACTTGTTTTTGGCCTTGTAATTGTAAACTGTTTTACAATCTTCATTTTGATTGGTGACAAGCAAGATGTAGTTGATGTTACAAAGCCTGTTAATTTCAATGAAAAGATTATACAAACAGGATCAGAAGAAGTTATCGCATCTGTAGGAAATGAAGATATCTATAGACAACAGTGGCTTAATGAGTTAGAAGCTGAATATGGAAAAGCAACTTTACAAAATATGATCGATAGAAAAGTAATTGAACTATTAGCTGAAAAATATAATATACAAACAGATGAGGAGTCCGTTGAGAGAGAGTTAAAGATGATAAAAAAATATTCCTCACTTGCTAATGATGATTGGGATGACGAGAAATGGAGAGAACAAATCCGTTTCAGCATGTTGCTCGAACAACTACTAACAAAAGATGCAAACGTTCAAGAAGACGAAATAAGAGACCTTTATGAAAAAAACAAAGAATTATATCATATTGAACCAAAGTATCATCTATCACATATCGTTGTAAAAACAAGGGCAGAGGCAGAACAAGTCAATAATGAATTAACAGAGGGGTCGAGCTTTGATGTGCTAGCCATGGAGAAATCTGTTGATACATTTACCGCTAATTCTGGAGGGGAACTAGGTGTCCTTTCATCTAATAGTAAATTAGTACCTAAAGAGTATTTTGAAACTGCTGAACAATTAAAACAACATGAATGGAGTCAGCCGATAAAAGTAGAAGGTGGTTTTGCAGTCGTTCTTTTACATGAGAAAATAGACGGAATTAACTACACCTTTGAAAGTATGAAGGACCAAATAAGAAGGCAAATAGCACTTGAACAAATGGATGGCCCGATATCTGCACAAACATTTTGGGATGAGGCAGAAGTATCCTGGTTTTATGGTAAAGATGCAGATAAATAAATCTTTTTAAATGAGACTTGAAAATAATTGACAATTTCTATAATTTCGAGTACATTTATTGTATACAAAACAAATCAAAATACTCGGAATTAAGAGGTGATAAAATGAAAATTGTTAATTCTGTTAATGAGTTAATTGGCCAAACACCAATTGTAAAGTTAAACCGCCTTGTCGAAGACAATTCTGCTGAAGTATATTTAAAGTTAGAATTTATGAATCCTGGGAGTAGTGTAAAGGATAGAATTGCTTTAGCAATGATTGAAGCAGCGGAAAAGGAAGGGTTACTAAAACAAGGTGATACAATCGTTGAACCAACAAGTGGTAATACAGGAATTGGTTTAGCGATGGTTGCAGCAGCCAAAGGCTATAAAGCAATCTTAGTAATGCCAGAAACAATGAGTTTAGAAAGAAGAAATTTACTAAAAGCTTACGGTGCAGAAATCGTGTTAACTCCTGGTAGTGAGGGGATGGGCGGAGCGATACGTAAGGCTGGTGAATTACGTGAAGATCACGGATACTTTATGCCACAGCAATTTAAAAATGAGGCGAACCCTGAAGTTCATAAGCTAACTACAGGAGTAGAAATAGTTGAACAAATGGGTGATCAATTAGATGCATTTGTTTCAGGGATAGGAACTGGCGGAACAATTACTGGAGCGGGTTCAGTATTAAAAGATAAATATCCAAATGTAAAAATTGTGGCTGTTGAACCATCAGATTCACCTGTTTTATCTGGAGGTAATCCAGGACCGCATAAAATTCAAGGTATCGGTGCAGGGTTCGTACCAGATATTTTAAATACGGATGTGTATGACGATATTTTGAAGATTACTACTGAAGAAGCATTTGAATATGCACGTCGTGCTGCTAAAGAGGAAGGTATTCTAGGTGGGATATCGTCGGGTGCAGCAATATGTGCGGCATTAAAAGTAGCGAAGCAGCTAGGCAAAGGAAAAAAAGTGTTAGCAATTATCCCAAGTAATGGTGAGAGATATTTGAGTACACCACTTTATCAATTTGAAGAATAGAACTTCATAAGAAGTAACTTTTATAAAAACAGCCCCTAAAGGAGCTGTTTTTTTATATTGTTTTTGCATTGATTGTTGCTTTGTGTTGTAAGTTTTAAGCACGTATATCCAGTATATAAAATTATTGAGTTCTCATAAGACTCTTTAGCAACAAAGTTTGTGAAAAGAGTCTTTTTTTATTTATGTTGTTTTCGGATTAAGGAGTGTTTCATTTTAAGACATAAGAACGTATAAATTTAACGTTCGTACCATCTGTGACAGTTGTCCTTAGTTGAATTACGAAATTAACGAGAAGAGCCTTTATTAAGAGGGAAGGTTCTAGCTATAGAGATTAACAGGGAAGATATATTAACTATTATGGTCTTCATAACTCTTTTTTTACATTCATTCGAAATTTTAGATGCTGGAAGGTGAACTCTTAGTGACATTCTTGTACAATAGGCTTATCAGTTTTAGTTTGGAGTAAGGAGTGTGACACGATGCAACAAAGAAGACCTGTAGCTAGGAAATTACCTATCAAAGAAGATGAGTGGTTTAAAAGATATAAATACTTATCAAAAGATGAACCGTATCACATGCTACTTGAAAGTGGCCGTGGGGGGCAATATAGCATAATTGGTCTTAGGCCGTTTGCAACAATTAAAGGAAAAAATAATCAGGTTGAAATTATAGAACATGGTCAACGCTCTACAATAGAAGGAGATCCACTTGTGGTTCTTAAGGAATGGATGAGGAAATATAAAACTGAACATGTACCTAGCTTACCAGATTTTCAGGGTGGTGCTATTGGCTATATAAGCTATGATTATGTTCGGCAAATTGAAAAACTACCTACAGTGGCTGCTGATGATTTACTTACCCCTGATATTTGTTTTTTTATTTTTGATGACATTTTTGTTTATGATCATAATGAGAATATACTATGGCTAATGACGATTGATAACGGAGATGATGAAAAAACACAGAAACGTTTAGATCATTATGAGAGGATGTGGAGTGTAGAGATAAGTCATGAACTAAATTTCGCTTACCCTACACAAGAAAGTCAACATCAAAATGTATCAATGTCTGAAGAGGAATTTAAAGAAGCAGTAGAGAAGGTAAAGAATTATATTGCACAAGGTGATGTCTTTCAGATAAATTTATCCGTACGGCAATCAAAATCAATTACAAAGCACCCTATTGACATTTATGAACAATTACGTGAGTTAAACCCATCTCCCTATATGGCATATTTGGAAATGGGCGAAGTTCAAATTGTTAGTGGTTCTCCAGAACTTCTTATTAAAAAAGATGGTGAAGAAGTGAGTACTCGTCCAATTGCAGGGACCCGTTCTCGTGGAACAACTCATGAAGAAGATGTTAAGCTTGCCAATGAGCTTATTCAAAATGAGAAGGAACGGGCCGAACATGTTATGCTCGTTGACTTGGAGCGGAATGACTTAGGGAGAGTTTGTCGATATGGAACGGTAGAAGTTGATGAATTTATGGTTATTGAGAAATATTCACATGTAATGCACATCGTCTCAAATGTGAAAGGGAAGTTAGATAAAAGTAAGAATGCGCATGATTTAATTAGAGCTGTTTTCCCTGGTGGAACGATAACTGGGGCACCTAAAGTGAGGACGATGGAAATTATAGAAGAGTTAGAACCTGTACGTAGAGGAATGTATACAGGGTCAATTGGTTGGATAGGTTTCTCAGATAATATTGAATTAAACATAGTTATTAGAACAATGGTTGTAAAGGATGGCATTGCTCATATTCAAGCAGGTGCAGGTATTGTAATTGATTCAAATCCAAAATATGAGTATAAAGAGTCATTAAAAAAAGCTAAAGCACTGTGGAAGGCTATTGAATTATGTGAAGCTAAGAAAGTAAACTCATTAGAGTAAATTTGAACATTGAAGCTTGCTAACTTCTCACTAGAAGGGATGCAAAAGCTCTAAAAAAATATTGATGAGGTGACGATAATGATTTTAATGATCGATAATTATGATTCTTTTACGTATAACCTAGTACAATACTTAGGTGAATTAGGAGAAGAGTTGGTCGTAAAGCGTAACGATGAAATAACGATAAAAGAAATTGAGGAGCTAAACCCAAACTTTATTATGATTTCCCCTGGGCCATGTAGCCCTAATGAAGCAGGTATAAGCCTGGAAACTATTCAATATTTTGCTGGGAAAATTCCGCTTTTCGGAGTGTGTTTAGGACATCAATCGATTGCTCAGGCATTTGGTGGCGATGTTGTAAGAGCTGATAAATTAATGCATGGAAAAACATCTCAAATTTTTCATAATCAAAAAACAATTTTTACAGATATTGAAAATCCTTTAACTGCAACTAGATATCATTCTTTAATTGTGAAAAGAGAGACTTTACCTGATTGTTTTGAAATTACAGCTTGGACTGAAGAAGATGAGATTATGGCGATTAGACATAAAACCCTCCCTATTGAAGGTGTTCAATTTCATCCAGAGTCTATTATGACTGCTTTCGGTAAACGACTACTTAAAAATTTTATTGAGCAATATAGGGAAGTAAAATAATCAGTTTATGTATATATACTTAGACGGCAAAATTATAAAAAAAGAAGATGCGAAGATCTCTCCATTTGACCACGGGTATATGTATGGAATAGGTTTGTTTGAGACACTTGCAGTATATGATGGACACCCTTTTTTGTTGGATGACCATCTTTCAAGGTTAAATGAAGGGTTAAACAGTTTAGCGATAGATATAGAACTGCATCGAGATGAGATTTTCTCAATCATTACTCGTTTACTTAACAAAAATAACCTTTCAAATGCTTACGTTAGATTGAATGTTTCAGCTGGAGTAGGAGATATCGGTTTGTCGGTTGAACATTATACAAAACCTACCGTCATTATATATATAAAACCACTGCAAGTACCAGTTGCTGAAAAAGCTGGTGTTTTTCTAAAAACAAAGAGAAATACACCAGAAGGAAAAAGTCGATTAAAGTCCCATCATTTTTTAAACAATGTTTTTGGGAAGAGAGAGATAGGAGTAGATGCGACAAAGGAAGGGATATTTCTATCTCAAAAGGGATTTATTGCAGAGGGGATTGTGTCGAACGTTTTTTGGGTAAAGAACGATAAAATCTACACACCTTCTCTGGAAACAGGGATTTTGAACGGAGTTACAAGACAATTTGTAATGACTCTTGCAAAACATAATGGTTTGCATATTGATGATGGGTTATTTAAACCGGATGAAATGCTAATGGCTGATGAGGTGTTTGTCACAAATTCGATTCAAGAATTGATACCGATATATAAAATAGAACATAGATATTTTCAGGGAAATAAGGGCATGGTTTTTAATACTTTGAAGAAGCAATACAATGAAACGAAAAAATCGTTATGGAGTAGGGTTGACCTACACAGTTTTTGGAAGGAGTGAAACGAGTGAAAGGTCAACCTTTACAGTTATCATGTGGACCTTATCATCTAGATTTTACAAAGAAGACCTATATTATGGGTATAGTCAATGCTACACCCGATTCATTTTCAGATGGGGGCAAATTTAATTCGATCGAATTAGCTGTAAAGCATGCTGAGAGAATGACTTCTGAAGGTGCTGATATTATTGATATAGGTGGAGAATCTACACGCCCTGGGGCAAATAAAGTGTTGTTAGATGAAGAATTATCAAGAGTTATTCCAGTTGTAAAAGAAGTTGCTGCAAATGTGAATGTGGCGGTATCTATAGATACGTACAAGGCTGAAGTAGCTAAGCAGGCAATTGAGGCTGGTGCTCATATAATTAATGATGTTTGGGGTGCTAAGGCTGATCCAAAAATGGCCGAGGTAGCTGCACATTATCAAGTTCCAATTGTATTAATGCATAATCGGACTAACCGTAATTACCAAAACTTTTTTGTTGATGTGCTTAATGATTTGAAAGAGAGTGTGTCTATCGTTAAGTCTGCCGGAGTGAAAGATGATAACATTATTTTAGATCCTGGTGTTGGTTTTGCAAAATCTTTTGAACAGAATCTTGAAATCATACGACATTTAGATGAGTTAAACAAGCTTGGATACCCTGTGTTATTAGGGACATCTCGAAAGTCTTTCATTGGACAAATTTTGGATTTGCCACCAGCTGAACGTGTAGAAGGTACAGGTGCAACTGTTTGTCTTGGTATAGAAAAAGGATGCCACATCGTAAGAGTTCATGATGTTATGCAAATTTCTAGAATCGCCATGATGATGGATGCTTTGATAGGGAAAGGTGTGAAGAACAATAGATAAAATAGTTGTCAATGAAATGATGTTTTATGGATATCATGGGGTATTTACTGAAGAAACAAAATTAGGACAGCGGTTTTTGGTAGATGTTGAGCTTCAACTCGACTTATCAAGTGCCGGTCAAACAGATCAGTTACAAAATACAGTTAACTATGGTGAAGTATATGAAATTTGCCAACGGATTGTGGAGGGAAAACCATATAAATTAATAGAAGCAGTGGGCGATAGAATTACTGCAGATTTATTAGCAACATTCGTCCAAATAGAAGAATGTACTGTGAAAATAACAAAGCCTGGCCCGCCAATTCCGGGTTATTATAAAGATGTAGCAGTATTCATAACAAGGAGTCGCTAAATGACACGAGAAGCTTATATTGCACTAGGTTCTAATCAAGGTGATAGACAATTATATATGTTTAAGGCTATTAAAAGTTTACAATTGCATCCTCAAATTACTATAACGAAAACTTCATCAATTTATGAGACAAACCCTGTTGGTTACACGGATCAAGATCAATTTTTGAATATGGTAATTAAAGTTAATACAGACCTTTCAGCACTTGATTTATTAACGATTTGTCAACATACAGAAGAACAATTAGGAAGAAAAAGGGAAATTAGATGGGGTCCTCGAACAATTGACCTTGACATTTTGTTATATAATCAAGAAAATATTGAAACAGAGCAACTTATTGTTCCACATCCACGAATGCTTGAAAGAGCATTCGTCATGGTACCATTGTTAGAGATCGATCAACATGTTGTCCTTGGAAAAGGTGTTGATTCATCGTCGGTTAATATCAACAAATTAATTGATAGAGAAGGGGTACATGTATGGAAACGGAGAATTGGGGAAGACGTATTCGAGCGTTTCGAAAGCTAAAGGGCTATACCCAACAAAGTTTTGCAAAAGATCTTGGGGTTTCAATAACTTTGTTAGGAGAGGTAGAGAGAGGGAATCGATTACCTAGCGAAGAGTTAGTGAAAGATATTTCGGATAAACTTGAGGTAAGTATAGGTGAGTTATCGCCTTTTAGTGACCTATAAGTCAATTATATAGATTAGAAGTATATAACAAGGAGGGACAGATATGCTGAAGATTGGTGATTTACAAATGAAAAACCCTGTTGTGTTAGCGCCTATGGCTGGTGTATGTAACTCAGCCTTCAGGCTAACTGTAAAAGAATTTGGTGCAGGGCTTGTTTGTGCAGAAATGGTGAGCGATAAAGCCATTCTATATAAAAATGCAAAGACGTTAGGTATGCTCTATATTGATGAACGAGAGAAGCCGCTCAGCTTGCAAATATTTGGTGGAGAAAAAGAGACTCTTGTAGAAGCCGCGAAATTTGTAGAACAAAACACAACAGCAGATATTATTGATATTAATATGGGGTGTCCAGTTCCCAAAATTACAAAGTGTGATGCAGGTGCAAAATGGTTGCTTGATCCAGCTAAAATATATGAGATGGTTGCTGCTGTCGTTGATGCTGTACAAAAACCTGTCACTGTAAAAATGCGTATGGGTTGGGACGATGAACATATATTTGCAATTGAGAATGCAATGGCAGTTGAACGTGCTGGAGGAAAAGCTGTATCGTTACATGGAAGAACACGTGAGCAAATGTATGAGGGTAAGGCAAACTGGGATATCATTAAACAGGTAAAACAAGCAGTTAATATACCGATCATCGGAAATGGTGATGTTGAATCTCCGCAGGATGCAAAAGCGATGCTTGAGCAAACAGGTTGTGATGGGGTCATGATAGGACGAGCTGCATTAGGTAACCCTTGGATGATATACCGTACAGTCAAATATCTTGAAACGGGTGAATTAATTGAAGAACCTGGAATTCGAGAAAAGATAGATGTTTGTATTTTACACCTTGACCGACTAATTGCTCTAAAAAATGAGAACATAGCGGTGAAAGAAATGAGAAAGCATGCAGCATGGTATTTAAAAGGGATCAAAGGCAATGCTAGAGTAAGGAATGCTATAAATGATTGTCATAATAGAGCAGACTTAGTAAATCTACTAACAAAGTTCGTTGATGATGTGGAAAATAAACAGCAAAGTGTAGCGAAAGTTGTTTGACATCAAGTATAGCCTGGAATATAATAACCCCTAAAAGACGTTTATATACTGCCAGTCTATCGCTGGCAGTTTTTCTAAAGGAAGGAAAGCATCACCCTTTCACCTAGAAGGCACGAGCAACTTCAGGGGAAGGGTTCCAACACTTTTTAGAAACTAAATTCTTTAGACTTAACTCAATTTCAGATTAACTCGGCACTGTCGGGTTTTTCTTTTTAACAATGGCTGTTTTCGTATAGATTGTTGTTTTCTTTCTTAAATAGCAACACGTATGCAACTATCGGGATATCTTATCCGCCTTTAATATTTATAAAAATCCCTAAACCCATTACTTGCTACTCTATTTTGGTAAAGATAACAACTGAGTTAACAAGAAGAGCCCTTGAATAAGTAACGCTTCTTTTGAACTAGAAGTATATAAAATCTCTTTTTTTGTTAGAAAAATAATATTGGAGTTGATTGGTATGAGTACAGAAGAATTGAATGATCAGTTAGTAGTCAGACGTGAAAAATTACATAAGCTAGAAGAAAACGGGATTGATCCGTTTGGAAAACGTTTTGAACGTACTCACTCCGCTAAAGAGTTGATTTCCACATTGGATCATTACTCTAAGGAAGAGTTAGAACAAAATGAAGTACACGTTAAAATAGCTGGTAGAATAATGACAAAACGAGGGAAGGGTAAAGCTGGTTTTGCGCATATTCAAGATTTGACAGATCAGATCCAAATATACGTTAGAAAAGATGCGATAGGTGATGCACCGTATGAGACTTTTACAATCGCAGATATTGGAGATATCATTGGAATTTCTGGCACTGTTTTTAAAACAAAAGTTGGGGAGCTTTCTATTAAAGCAACTTCATTTGAATTATTAACAAAATCACTTAGACCATTACCTGATAAATATCATGGTTTAAAAGATATAGAGCAAAGATATCGTCAGCGATATTTAGATTTAATTACTAACCCTAAGAGTAAGCAAACGTTCATATCTAGAAGCCAAATTATTCAATCGATGAGACGTTATTTAGATAACAATGGATATTTAGAGGTAGAAACTCCGATGATGCACTCAATCGCAGGCGGAGCTTCGGCAAAACCTTTTATTACTCACCATAATGCACTAGATATCCCTTTATATATGAGAATTGCAATTGAATTACATTTAAAGAGACTAATTGTTGGTGGCTTAGAAAAAGTTTATGAAATCGGTCGTGTATTTCGTAATGAGGGTGTATCTACTCGTCATAATCCAGAATTCACAATGCTCGAACTTTATGAGGCGTATGCAGATTTTGAAGACATTATGTCATTAACTGAAAATATGATTGCTCATATTGCAGAGGAAGTACTCGGATCTACAACTGTTATGTATGGTGATGATGAAGTAGAATTAAAGCCAAAATGGAAAAGGCTACACATGGTTGACGCAATAAAAGAATATGTTGGCGTAGACTTTTGGAAAGAAATGAGTGTTGAAGAAGCACGTGCTCATGCGAAAGAGCATGGTGTTGAAATAAATGATAATATGTTATATGGACATATTGTAAATGAATTCTTCGAACAAAAAATAGAGGATAAACTTATACAACCGACATTTATTTATGGTCATCCAGTAGAAATTTCTCCTCTAGCTAAGAAAAACGCACAAGATCCGCGTTTTACTGATCGTTTTGAGCTGTTTATCGTTGGTCGTGAACATGCCAACGCATTTACCGAACTGAATGATCCTATTGATCAAAGGCAACGTTTTGAAGCACAAATAAAAGAACGTGAGCAAGGTAATGATGAAGCGCATATGATGGATGAGGACTTTGTGGAGGCGTTGGAGTATGGAATGCCACCAACAGGGGGATTAGGTATTGGGATTGACAGATTAGTCATGTTGTTAACGAATGCTCCATCCATTAGAGATGTACTATTATTCCCGCAAATGAGAAATAAATAGTTAATTATAAATAGTTAATTCCCCCTAAACTTGTCGTTTAGGGGGTTTTTTCATAATGTTGTTTTTCCTATAAAGATCAAGATATGTATATAACTAGATTTTTTAGCATTCATCTTTTCTTCTATAATGACTGTTTTCGCATTGATTGTTGATTTTCTTCTAAGATATATGGACTTATAAATCTAGCGTTCGTAATATCTTGTCAACTTTTACAACTATTAAGCTCTTTTTAAAGCTCATCATTCTGTATGTTTTTAGTAAAAATAGTAACGAAGTTTACGTAACGAGCTATATATTAAAAGATGACTGTTGTGCAAAACAACAGCTTTATATTCTAGTTTAGTAAAAATAGTAACAGCGTTTATAAACGGGATCTTAAAAATGTTTTAGATGAAGGTTTAACATTAATTAAGTTTCTTTAAAATTTTATTAAAAAAACTATTGATTGTTATCAAAATAGATGATATATTAATATTCGTCGCTAAGAAACAACGACAATTATTGATGAAAGTCGACGAAAAAAGATGTTGACTTAGACAAGATTCGATGTTATTATAATAAAGCTGCTCCAAGAAAAACGCAGCTACAATGTTCTTTGAAAACTAAACAAAGCAAAAGCGTCAACGTTAATTTTTTGAACAAATGAGCAATCAAACTTTATTGGAGAGTTTGATCCTGGCTCAGGACGAACGCTGGCGGCGTGCCTAA
>NZ_JAEUFG010000026.1 GCF_018588585.1 Bacillus sp. SM2101 | reverse complement strand
CGTTGTATAATCACGATCTGTAATCGACCGAACGAAGTGGCTACCTAACCCAGGAATACCAAATATACTCTCGATAATAAAGCTACCTGTTAAAATCCCAGCTGTTAGTGGACCCATATAGGAAACAACAGGCATTAAGGCATTACGAATGGCATGCTTAACGACGACAACGGTATTTTTGATGCCCTTTGCCTTCGCTGTTCTTATATAATCTGAAGCTAAGACTTCAAGCATACTTGACCTAGTAAGTCGCGCAATAAATGCCAGCGGTGTCGACGCTAAAGCAATTGCAGGTAAAACATGGTAAGAAAATGATTCAAATCTAGCCACTGGAAATAGCCCTAATTTCATCGCAAATACATATTGTAGGACTGACGCAATGATAAAGCTAGGAACTGATATTCCTAATACTGCAAAGACCATCACGGAATAATCTTGCCACTTATTATGTCTGAGAGCTGAAATAACTCCAAATAATACTCCAAAAGCCAATGCTAGAAAAATAGCCTCCAGTCCAAGTATTAATGATACTGGGAATCCATCATTAATAAAATCATTTACAGATTGTCCGTTGTACTTAAAGGATGGACCGAAATCCCAGCTAGCTACTGAAACTAAATAATCAAAATATTGAGCATACCAAGGCTGATTAAGACCATAATATTCATTAAGTTTTTCTAAAATTTCAGGTGGTGGTGGCTTTTCTGAGGTAAATGGTCCTCCAGGTGCTGCTTTCATAAGGAAAAAGGTTACAGTAATAATTACTAAAAGAGTAATTATTATAAATCCAAGACGTTTTAAAATATACTTAAACAAGGTTGTACACCTCCGCAACATTAACTTGAACTATAAAAACAGGTGACTCAAAGCTAAAGGTCAGACCTACTAACTCCAATTATTGTATAGTATCCGGGCAACATTCCCTATATACAATAAATGGGTTCATGGTCGGATCTTTATGAGTCACCCTCGTTAGTTAACTTTTATTCTAGTATATATCGGTCACTATCATTTATCGATTGGTTATTTCGCTTCGAAATATGCCCATTTATATTGTACGTCTCCTAATCCAGAAACTACAACGCCTTTTAAGTTGTCTTTCTTCACATACGCATTTGTATAATAATAGATTGGAGCAATTGGCATTTCTTCCATGATAAGTTCATCAGCTTTGCTTAAAAGCTCTTTTCGTTTTGCAGGATCTGTCTCTTTGTTAGAATCATCCAATAACTTTTTATACTCATCATTTTCCCATCGAGTATCATTGTTTCCGCCGACCTCTTTATATATTTCTAAGAAGTTCATTGCGTCGTTAAAGTCTCCTAGCCATCCTAAACGAGCAATTTGGTAATTACCCGCATCCATTGCATCAAGATGAACGGCAAACTCCTGATTAAATAATTCCACTTCTACACCTAGATTTTTCTTCCACATATCTTGGATTGCTTGTGCAACTTTAGCATGTGTTTCATTCGTATTGTACGAAAGCTCGATAGCAGGAAGGTCTTCTACACTTGCATAACCTTCTTCCGCTAAACCTTCTTCCAACAATTGTTTAGCAGTTTCATAATCCGCATCTTTAAAATATCCCCCTTCAGCTGCTTCTGGGAAGATAGATGGTGGAATGATACCAAAGGCTGGAACTTCTCCACCTTGTGTTATATTTTCAACAATTGCTTTACGGTCAATTGAATACGCAAACGCTTTACGAATCTTCTTATTGTTAAATGGTGCTTCTTCAGTATTAAATTTATACCAATATACACCAGCAATAGGCTTAACATTTAAAATACCTGCTTCTTTAAGGCTTGGTAATGCCTCAGAAGGTAAACTACCAGTTGGGTCACCCGCCCAATCTAACTCATCATTGTCAAACATCGTTAATTCAGTGTTTTGATCATTAATCATAATGATCTCAATTGTTTCTAATGTTACTGAATCTGCATCCCAATAATTTTCATTCTTTTCCAGTACAATTATATCGTTATGCTCCCATGATGCTAGTTTGAAAGGACCATTTGAAGTGTAATCAGGTCCAGCATCTAATGCCCAGTCAGCATTTGCTTCTGAAACTTTACTATTCACTGGGAAATAAGTATAAAATGCAGTAAGCTCTAAGAAGTAAGCAGTTGGATTTTCTAGCTGAACTTCAAGAGTCAGATCATCAAGTGCTTTAACACCAACTTCAGAAAGGTCAACTTCACCATTTCTAGCTGCTTCAGCATTCTTTACATAATCAAGAATATAAGCATAGTTTGCTTCAGGGTTTTGTAGCACCCATTTCCAAGCATATTCAAAATCATGTGCTGTTAAAGCGTCACCATTAGACCATTTTAGGCCATCACGAAGTTTAAACGTATAAGTAAGACCATCATCAGACATTTCATAATCCTCGGCCATTGCCATCTCAGGCTTACCTTCTTTACCGACACGCGTTAAACCTTCAAATGATTGTAATAAAACTGCCGAAGAAGTTGTATCTTCTGCTAAGCCAGGATTTAAAGTACTCGGCTCTGAATTATTATTCACACGTAAAACTTGATTTTCTGCAAGTCCTGTTTCATTCGCTTCTGTTTCTTCTTCTGTTTGTTCTTCTGATTCTTCAGTCGTTTCGTTACTTTCTGCTACCTCTTCTGTCTCAGAGGTTGTTTCACTATTTCCGCATGCAGCAAAGACCATAGTGAATGCTAACAGCAATGTGAGAAGCAAATACAGCTTTGTCTTCTTCAAATTGAATCTCCCCCTAAATGTAATTTTTTGTATGTAGTGGTTATAGCCCACTGAAACTATTATATTATTTACTGAAAATATTGTAAATTAATATTTTTCTTCTTTTTGCAAATTTTATGACTTTTTTTGTCGAAAAATGACCCTAAACCAGTCGTTGTTAATATGGAATATGGCACTAAAAAACTATTAAATGTATTTGATGAAGACATTGGAACCAAAACTTGATTTCCTCATTCTAAATGATATTAAGGAATAAACTATAGAATGATTCGATCTTGTCATGAGCAGAACTTCAAAATATTTATATGCATGCCATCATCGAATAGATCACCCTATTAAAAACAAAAACATATCGACATATTCCTTCGGAACCTAATATTTGCAATTACAAAAACAGCAAATTCCCGGTGAAAGGACATATGCTCACATCAATATTATTTGATCGAAAATAGGATTTTCTTAAACTTTAAACTAAGTTGCTGATAGACATGAGATTTTGTGTTAGCTGTCAATCTAATTACTTTCGTTATAAATACTTAAGTTATATGATGACAGACAATCCGTTGCCTTTCATTACATTTGAACCCCGCTTTCTTTACAAATCAGTTGTAAATATTATCAATCTTTTTGCTTACCCATATCCCGCCCTAACAAGGAGTAAATTCACATTTTCAATGAAATTTCAAATGCTTTTTGCTATGTGTTAAAGTGATGATACCCAAGCCAAACCGTTCTGACTCTCTCAATCATACTCTTACTAAAGCTTGACCAATACCCTGACATTATTCAGGATGTACGAGTATACTTCCATATAACCATGTTGTAAGCCCACACCTGAAACATAACCAAAAGCATTCAGTTTTTCTTTTTGCATCACGAACTTCACCCAAAAATTACAGCGCACAAATAGGATGGGATAATCGTTATCACGTCTATCTCACCCTAAACCCTCTCTTAAATACGGTTCTTCAACATGAAAATATTGTCGAACCACCTTTAGCTAGGGGATATCTTATAATCATATTTCAGCCACCATCTTCGCTAGTAAATTTTTTATTACAATCTTACCAACAAGATCCAGAGGCTTTATTCCTATTCTAAAGTGATGCCGCTTAGTGTCTTTGCTTTGGTGAATCAAAATATATAAACAACCAATCCAGAAAATTAAGAAATTGTGGAGAAAAACTATTTTCTTCGACATCTATGCTAAAACGAGCATTTGATCATACTACTGTGATAAAACTCATAAATAACAAGTTAAATTTGCTCCTCATTTCGTGCCATTCAATAGACAATTACGATTTAAACTCTTTAGTCTCGCTTAATACACTTATTTATTCATAAACCTAGCTCCTATATGACGAAAGTGATCAAAGTCGCTCATGATCTTCAAACCATTGTCATTAGATATTGTTACATGTCCATTTACTTCAATAATCTCATCAGTACCGATTTTTAATTTTATCGTATAATCATAATCTATATTGCTATTTTCATCTTCTTCACCTTTTACAAGTACTACATCTACTAATTCAATTTTTTTGTTTAGCTTTTTTGCAACTTTAGGGGCTATATCAAAGATTCTATTTATATTTTGTTCATATAAAGCATCTTCAGATAAATAGTGACTAACATTTTCGGAAATTTCAAACTCTGAAGGGGGTGCAGACGGGTCTTCTATTGTGTACTGCTCTTTTTTGTATGCCATAACAAGTTCATGAACTTCTTCATCATTTACAGCTTCGTTACTGCAAGCAACTGAGCTGATGAGGAAAATGGAAAACAACGTTAATCTAATTAACTGTTTCATTCAAGTCACTTCCTTGTTTTAATTTGAATGTAGAACGCTGCCTTTCGATCACATAATATTTAGATTAAGTAATAACTCTGATATTACAGAGGACAAATACCATCTTTGAATGGGTTTTATAATGGTGGATATTAGAAAACAATCATATAAGTTACTCATTCTTATTCCTAAGCCCTGTTTCATCAGCTTCCCTAGTCAAAGTGATGAGAGTTATGCGAAGGCTTGACCTTTAATAAAAATAAAAGCTAAAATAATAAAACCCCAAACATGCTTCTAAAATTACTAGTTTGGGGTTTCTTTTATTTATATTTTTTTCTCACATTCTGTAAATGTTGGCGATCAAGTTTATTGTGTCAAACCTTTCATGATCTCTTTTATTATATTGTCTTGTAGCTTGTAACATTACCTGTATTTGAAACGAATTGCTTTGACTTTAATTCATATTTAAGGCAACCAAGTTAAATATTATAAAAACAACTTTACATAATCGTTCCTCATCTTCAAACTTACTTATTGGGCGTTCATTCACTTTTTCAATAAAACGACTCGACATTCCTAGATACAAAGATCAAACAATTTTGTTATATTTCTTTTGCAATGAACTGACTAGGTGATGAACAAAAATAACTTTTAAGGTTGATATCCTAGCATCCCAAACATTACAACACTATATAAATAACAAAGATTGACAGGAACTGATACAAACATGTAAACAACAACTTTCGTAAGTCCTTTTCAACTTTTTTAAAAAAACTTCATAATCATATTATTTCTTAAATTCTTTTCGTAAATTTAGCTGCTATTGTTTATGAAAATTGATGATAACCAAGTATTCACTGTAAAGTCAGAACCTTATTATTCGGTATTGAATATTGAGGTTCAATCTAGTTGTAATGCTGATGATCTATATTTCTAAAAAAGGGTTACAATATCATTCTGCAATTTGATAAAGCGGGACCTGCCATTGTTTATCCAATTCATAAAAGCGTTTAACCGAAAGTAAGTGTAATGTTAATTCTTCTGGAATCTCCTCTAAATCGTACGCTCGAATGTCAATTGTCGTTTTATAACGATCGTTTTTATCTTTTTTATTGAGAATTGATTTTGTATCGAATGTTGGATATACATTGCCCTTATCATCTTCTATTATCCAATGAACGAACTCAGACGCTAACTCATCCTTGCCACCTTCCATTTCAATAGTGAAGTTGGTTGCTATTTCAATAGGAATAATAGCTTTTCGCAAAGAATATTCATTACGTTTTTTTGCTTTTGTAATTGTCATATAGTTTCCCTCATATTCAAATGTAACTGGATTTTTCTTTAACTCTTTAGGAATAATTGTTATCGAAAAATCTGAAGGGACTGTTTTTGCCACGCCGCCAAGCACAAAAGTCAGTTTTTCATCCTCACCTAGCGGGGTGAAAAATGTACTCCATGCATTATGCCCAAGCAGTGCTAAATCTTCGTTAGAAGTACCTAAACTATGAAAATTAGAATCTATGGAATTATCTTGGAAGATTGCGTCATGATAGGTACGATCATTTTCATGTATGTTTTTATGTTCTTCATTTTCCAAATGATAATTAACATCAGACCCATATCGTGTTAAACCACTAATGATGTCTTCACCATACTGTTCTTCAAAATTTTGTATATTTTCTTCAACCTTTGCTAATTCTTCCTCCGTAAATGATGTTTCATACAGTAGTTCATATGATGATGGAGCATAGCGTGTTTCCTTCATCGTGATCATCACTCCATTATAGGTAGTACTTACATCATTTAAGGGTAATGTATGAGTTAATTGTAGACTCCTTGTTAAGTCCACTGGAACATCTAGCTGCCAATTGCCCTTTACACCATTAATATTAGATATGTTAAATACTAACGTGAACGCCTCTCCTAATTCCTCGTATTCTCTTAAAGGGAATTCAATAAACCCATAATCATCTTCACGCTTCATCCAACTCTTCCGTTCCATAGGAATAATTTTGCCATTTTGAATGATTGCTGAAATGTCATTGTCCATGTCCTTAGGATGGACAGACCAGTCAATGTCATAGTCAATTATTTTGCCATGCTCATTTATCAATTGATATGATATAGCTAGACGAGAAGGATCTGCAATGACATCTTCAACTTTAAATGTTATATTTTGATCAGTAACTTCAAGGTTTACTCTTTCACCGACACCAGCTTGGGACGCCATTCTTAAGCCATCATCCACTTGATTTGTAGAAAACAGGCCACCAATTAATTGAGCAAAGCTAGGCTGTAATACCGCACTTAAGCTTACAGTTAAAATGATGCCTGCTACAGTGAGCATGATTCTTTTTTTAGTCGACCTCTTCTTGCGAGTAACCTTCTGTTTGTATGGTTCTAACTGGTCTAGAACGGTGGAAGCAAATTGATCAGGTAGTGTAGGTGTTTGTAATGTTTCCTTTATAAATCTTTGCTCATCTTGAAAAGCATTTACGACATGCTGACAATGCACACAATCTTTTAAATGATGTTGAATTGTAGTGTGTTCTTGTATCAGAAGTAATTGATCTACATACTGAGAAAGTTTATCTGTCGTTGGACAATTCATAGAAGTAATCCCCTCCTTGTTTTACTGTACGTCTCATCTTGCTCTTTGCCCGATGAAGTTTATTTCGAACAGTTGATAAAGGCAAGTCTACCAGCTCACTTATTTCGTTATAGCTGAGTTCATTTACATACCGTAACAAAATAACCATACGCTCATCTTCTTGTAACGTTTCGATTAAGCGTTCAAGCTGCCTTTGTTTCTCTTTTTTTAAGAAAATGACTTCAGGATCATTCATGTTTAATAGATCTACTTCGTTGATTTCAACCTGCTTCATCTTATAACGCTTCTTCCTAAATTCGTCCATACAATGGTTAATAGCCACTCGATACATCCAGTTAGAAAACGAGCCTTGGCTGTCATATTTATGCAACTGATGATACACCTTTATAAATGCCTCCTGCACTAAGTCTTGTGCGTCTTGTGCATTTTTTGTCATCCGTAGAATCGTTGCAAATAACGAATTTTTATATTTATTAATAATGTGTGCGTAGACTTGTTTATTGCCACTTAGCACTTCTTCTACCCATTTCAGTTCTTCTTCCATAATGACCTCCTGACAAGTTAAAACGATCATGCGCATTTCTCGATTCTTCTATCATTTATAATAACGGGTTTATGAGTGAAATAATTTCAAATAAACATAAAAAATTCCTTAAGTTAACATATTTTTATAGAATATGGTGTATTTTACATTATACAATTGACATGGTCATAAAGAGTTTAAAAGTAGGGGGTTTCATAACACGACTCAAGAAGGAGAAAAACCTATATCTTCATTAGTGGAAGCAAGGGCTGAAACAGGAGATTAGATTTTGTTATAAGGATCATTACATGTGATAAAACTGACATCTATACAATAATTCTCCTTTTACATTAATGATTTAATCATCAAATCCAGTGTAGCTTATTAGCGTATAGCAGATTATTAATACGTTATAACAAAAAATATTATATAAGTTAAATAGAAAGGATATAAAAAATGAAAAAACTAATGTATACTCCTATCATTTTTTTCGTACTAATTACAGCTGCATGTTCTAATAATGAAGTGATTGAAAGTGAGCCACCAATTGCACTAATTGAGATAAATAATAAACAGTATGAAACAATACTAGGGAGTTACTGTTGGAAAACTTCAAAAAGTTCAAACATTTGCGTTGATACAGCTGGGCCAGTGGAATTGTTGGAAGGAGAAACACCTATTGAAGTGAGGTCAGGTGAAGTAGTAAAGTTTGTCATGCATTATGAACCAAAGCCTACCAAAATCCATGTAACGCAAATTGAAGGTGTTAAAACTTCTGATGTTACTGTAGAAAACAACACCTTTTTCGCACCAATGGACAAGGGAATTTATTATTATAGCTACGGTGTATGGTGGATGGATAAGGAAAATACAAATGTATCTGATGGTGATGCTCTTTATAATTTCGTGTTAGAAGTGAAGTAAACGATATATTTAGTAGTCTTCTATCAAATAATATTACTTCAAATTGTTATTTTCATTGTAAGAGTACCTCAACAAAAATATTTGTTATAAGCTTTTTACTACTTATCCTAGACATAGTCATATTTAAATCTGTGTGTAGTTTTGGTAAAATGTATTTATAAAATATAATTGATTGAGGTAATGAAATGACAGATCATACAGAGATAGATTTAAATATAGTATACGATTACAAGAAATACCCTGACAAAGTAAGTGGTCGTTGCGATAATTGTAACTCATCCATTTTTAAAAGCTCTGCAAAGGACTATGTTTTTATACGTGAATGTACGAATTGTGGAATGAAAAAAAGTATCTAGCCCAGCCCTACTTATAGGGCTTTTCGTTTTGTCCAAGGTAAGATTTGATGAAATAACGATTTACCCTGTCCTCACTAATTTCTATAGCTAAATTTATATGGTAAGATCTAACCAAAATTAATTACAATGACTATACTAAATAACATCCATGACTTTTTACATTCACATAACCCACATTCTCCTACTCGAATCATGATGAAGATAGAAACTCGAGTATATTTCCATCAGGATCTACCACATGACATACAGACTGACTACTATTTCTGCTTACTTTAAAGTTACGGGCTTCAAGTAATCTGTAATAAAAAAATATTTTGTTAGCATTGGCCTCTTTTATTGCACTAGAAAGCCCAACAATGATTTGATGGTTTTGAACATTAACATCTGCATTAGATTTTGGAGATGATTTAAGTCTCTTTCTTGACCGATGTAATGCTGTTTTTATAGATTCATTACTTGTGCGAAGCATTGAGCTTAGTTCTTTTATCGTATAACCAAACACGTCTTTAAGAGTTACGAGCATAGCTTGTTTTAATGGTAAAGATACAAGTAATGATTCAATCAAGTTATCGTATTCTAAAAAATCATTCGTCTGATTATGAATCTCTTCATTGAAATAAAATAAGTCTCTTTTTTTTCTTTTTTCATCTATAAAAAGGTTTTTAGCCACAGTATAAAGAAAAGGGTATGTAATTTCTCGGTTAGGTTCTGAGTCTCTCAGCCTATAAACCTTTAATAAAGTCTCTTGAACAAGGTCTTCTGCCACCCATGTTGAGCCTGTTAATTTCAAACAGTATTTATATAGTTTTGTGATTGTTAATGCTAAATTGTCAAATACCATCTAAAACCCCCTCAAAAAAAATAAAATTATTGTAACCTTTTTACCATTATAAACGTTATACTTAGGAATTTATATAAAAGGAGTGATTTGATGATGCAAGTTGGAAGTATATTTATCCCTGTAACTAGCATTAAGGAAGCGACAAAGTGGTATGAAAAGAATTTAGGCGTTAAGAAAATTGATGGATGGGAAGATGGGGCTGGTTTTTATTTTCCAAACAGTTCAACTCAATTGGCCCTTGTTCAAGTTGAAGCTCCACAACCAACTGAATTTATCATTAAAGGGAAGAAGAAAAATGTCTATTTTAATTTTGTAGTTGAAGATATTAATTCAGTATTTGACCACCTTCATAGTAATGGTGTTATAAACACAGATATTGAAGATTATGGGGGAATGAAAGGTTTTGAGTTCTTTGATTTAGATAATAATACATTTAGTATTGTTAGTGAAAGTATTGACTCACCTTTTCATATTGAAAACGTTAAAAAGGTTCAGAAGATGAACAAAAAGACATTAGAAAGTTAATAAAGTGTCCAACGATCAAAAAAACGCTCAATAGGAGCGTTTTTTTGATTAAAACAGCGTTATTTCCATACCTCTTCTACTTGGATAATGATCTACTCGTAGCTTAGTAGGTCAGCAGACATCATTTATCACCTTATGACTCCTTAGTCTTTTCTCGTCAAACTGAATCTTACCCCTGGAATGCCATTCTATATCTCTATTTTTATATGTATTAAATATGACATCCAAATCATAATGACGATTATCATTTCCCCGTTACAACTAGTCCATGAGTTTTTAGAACAACTTTTTCTTTCGAAAATCTAATAACAACTGTTTAAGTTCAACATTTCCACAAATTATTAACCTCTCCATTTATAATTACAATGTTTGGATTAGATTATGATTCTTTAAATATAGGAAGGATATACATCTTTATCGGTTTCCAAATTCCAATATTAAATTTACTAAATCAAAGACTGCGTTCACATTATAATAAACCTCATGCCCGTTCGTTTTCAGTTTACATGTATTCACATTCTTATTTAACAGGAAATGTGTTTAAAAGTCCCAATTATGTACTTCTTAATCATGTTTTTGATCGACCTTTGGCAAGAGAAAAAATTCCGTCTTAAGAATGACATCTAAACAATCTTTCGGTCGTATTTAAAAATGGCGCATCAGTTTATACTTAAATCATCAAAAAAACAAAGGGTGATGACCTTGTTAAAAAAATGGTTTAAACGCCATGGAAAACATGGATCTACAATAGATATATATAAAGAAATTGAACGAAGGAAGCTAGAGATAATGCTCAAAAATCATGCTTTTCGATTATATTTAGGGGTTAGATAGAGAGGATAATAAAAAGCATACAACTTCTATTTCCATTTCCTCTTCACCTTTTTCCAATCAATTAACATATATTTAGTCCTTATGACTGACTCTACCTCTAAGAAAATAAGGGGCTGATGATTTACTTTTAATCAACCCCTTTTCGTTTGTAATATGTACATATTGCTCTGCTTTCGACGATTCCATCCAGGTGATTTCTTCAATCTCTTCAGGCAATGATATGCCCATTTCTCCGCCAATTATTTTTCCTCTAAAAGTAAAAAAAACAGCGTGGTTACCACTTTCTTCAAAGAATGCTTCACTTATAGAAAATATACCGTCTAATTCTACGACAAACCCTGTTTCTTCTCTAACTTCACGGATAGCAGCATCTTGTAGGGTTTCTTCCTGTTCTACTGCCCCTCCTGGTAAAGTATAGTAAGAGGTCTTTTCGCCCTTATTTTTAACCAGCAAAACTTGTTCGTCATTCTCATCAAAGATGAGTACGTATGCAACGTCTACTCTTTTCACCGCTCGTATTTCCCCCTTAAGAAATAGTAGTATCATTGAATGGTATAAAGCTATTTTTTCTTGAGGAGATCTCCTTACACAACATCCACCAGATTAGAATCTGTTCGTGTAGACCTTACCAATGGAAAATACATATAATTATACCGTTCATTACCCATTTTAATCATATTCTTACATATTTACCTTGTCAAACTTCGGCTTATTTTCAAAAGTAGTAACTGTCACATATAATTACGCTGTAATCTTGTCATGGTTGTAACAAAATATACCCATCGTATACCGCTCATTCACTGTTTATATGGTTGAACCATTGATAATATAAGCAGTTTAACTTTTAAATTGAAAAGCTTCGAACTTCTCTTCTCCTGAAGACATATTTTTTATTTTTAGTTGATTTTTCTTCACTTCATCTTCTCCGACAATAATTACATAAGGTATTTTCTCTTTGTTTGCCTTATCAAGCGCCTTTCCTAATCTTTTGTTACTCATTTCCAATTCAACCTTATAACCTTGATTCCTTAAATAGTTGGCTACTAACAAGCATTCTCTCTCAGTGTTTATTGGTACTAAATAATAATCTATATCCGTCTTGTCAGTTAGTTTCTTAGACTGACTCATAGCTGTATATATGACATCTAAACCAAAGGAAATTCCGACTGTCGAATATTTTTCATTCGTTCCAATAAGTCCACCAATTGCATTGTCATATCTCCCACCACTCCCGATGCTTGATTTCAGTGATAAATCAGACAAAAAAACTTCATAGATCGTACCTGTGTATATTTCTAACCCTCTTGCTAAAAATGGGTTAAATTCACATCGTTCACTGACATCAAGTAATTCCAAATAATTATCTAGCTCTTGTAATTCATCGAGTCCTTGTTTTACTCGATCATTTTGTTCAGCGAATGATTGATAGTAACTGTAGCTTGTATGATTGGTAGCAGTGATAAATTGTTTGATCGATTTAATCGTTAACTTCGACAGTCCTATTTCATCAAGCTCATTTATTACATTGTCTAAGCCAATCTTTTCAAGCTTATCTAATATCATCACAACTTTATTAATCTTTTTATCCTCTGTTTGAAATACTTCCAATATGCCAGTTAATAATTTTCTATTGTTATATTGGATAATGATATCTAAATCGAGTTGGCGGAAGGCATCCAATGCCATGATTAATAATTCAGCTTCAGCTAATTGTGATTCTACTCCAACAATATCAACATCACACTGCGTAAATTCTCTAAGTCTATCTGTTTTTATAGGTCCATCCCTGAATACTTTACCAATTTCATATCTTTTCAAAGGCAGCCTCAAGGTCGGATTCAACGCAACTACTTTGACAAAGGGTATCGTGAGATCATATCTTAAAGCCAAATCTCTTGCTCCTCTGTCAGATAATGCATACATTTCTTCTAATATTTCAGCTCCACCCCCATATTTTGAAGCAAGTAATTCCGTATAATTTAAAATAGGTGTCTCTAGTGGTTTGCATCCATATTTGATAAATACATCTTCTAACGTTCTTTTAATATCCCTTCTTATTATCTCAGCACTTGGTAAGTAATCTTTCGTTCCTTTGACATTTTGATAAGCCATTTTTTTCATTTTTTCTTCCTCCATAATTAAAGTAAGCAGTTTTCTTATTAAGAAACACATACACAACTAGAGTTCGTGACATCTTTTCTTCTCAACAGACTATAAAAATCATATCATTCACATCAGTTGCTCAAATTTATAGAACAAAAGCAACAAAGTCTCCGAAAAGAACCTAAATAAAAAAATCGCATCTGAGATAAGTTGTTAACTTAGTCAAATGCGATTTAATAAGAAATAGCCATCCTATGTACGATTTTTTGGATCGTATAGCACAGCTAATTGTTATGATGATGAAATTGTTCGAATGAAATAAAACTTATACAATAGGTCATGTTTATCACCTCTAATTTCCAGTTACTATATCATACTTCATTAGCAGTATCAATGTATTATTTCTTAATTTTTCGATTTTTCACTACATTAAACTACGACTCATATGTATCAGCCTTCGTCGTGTTTTCCCAATAATCATATCTGTATTTTTAGAAAATAAGTCATTATCATTCATAACGTTTCCGTTAGTTATAAGTCTTTTAATGGCATATAGCGCGATTATACACAATTCTAATAGACTCCCAAGCTGACAGGCAATAAACGATTCTGCATATAAATATGTTAATGCTTGTTGAGGGTAATTCTCTCGTACGTTCTCCCCAAAAAATAAAGTTTGAATCATGATATTGTCCTAGCCATTACAAGCCTTCTTGGTTCGTTAAAAACTTTATTTGTTACACTTAAGGATTATATAATCAGTAGTATATATATATCTGCAAATTTTAATAAAGTGACATACCATAATAAATCATGCCTTTTGAATTACTTAGTATAAAATTAATACCTCAGCAGTACATTCATTAAAGTTATATAACGCTGGTGTGTCGATTTCCGATCGCTAATACAATGTTCAATAACAAATGTTCCACATATCACTTAAGTTAGGGATGCATAGATGCAATGTTCAATCAAAGACAAGCTTTAAATAATCACCATGTCCTCTAATAAGTTCAACCTCATTTTCTGAAGAAATCCAGAAAAAATGGAACGTTAGTCCTTCTTCCTCCTCTCCGCCTGTTGGCTCGTAGTCCCATTCACTTGATGCAGTCGTTACAGAAATTTTATAAAAAAACCGATGATGTATAGCACCGTCATCATTTTCCCATAAGTCTTGAGCAATTAAATATTCAATATGAAAATCTTTCAGCCCAGTCTCTTCTTCAATTTCTCTTATTACAGCATGATAAGTACTTTCATGAGGTTTAACTGTGCCTTTTGGTATTTGTATTCCAGCTGCAGATATTGGGTGTTGAAAGACTAAAACTTGTGTTTTTCCTTCTTTCATTCTAGTAACATACCCATAAGCTTTTTTTATCGGGGTCAATATCGGAATCCTCCCATATAAAAGGTTGTTTGTTTTCTCAATGTAGTTATACATAATACAGAAAAAGAAAATTATAGTAGACTAGTGCAAACTATCTAAGAATGACAATCCTTCAAATTAATATGAGGAGCTAATTTATAGATATTTTCTAAATTTAGCCCCTCTCTCTCAATCACTACTCATTTTCTTCTTCACTTGTGGGATCGGTTAATTCAGACTCAGCCTCATCGATAACTTCTTGTTCCGTACCATTGGCTCTGTTTTGCTTTAAATTGAAGTATTCATCTAAAATTCTCTCGCCTATGTTTAAATTGATGGAGGTTTTACTATTCCCGTAGTCTGCAGTAGGAGCGACAACCGAAAATGCAACCTCTGGATTGTCATAAGGTGCATAACCAATAAGAGTTAAATTATGAGCATAAGCTACATTTTCCGACTTATCCACATCTACTTGAGCGGTTCCTGTTTTCCCAGCTGGTTTATACGGTTTGTCTCCAAAAGAACCTACAGCAGTACCTCCTGATTCTTGCATTACTTGACGAAACCCCTCCTGCACTTGTTCAATATACTCTTTTTTCATATCAACTCTATTTAAGATTTCAGGTTTAAATTCCTTTAAAATTGGACCAAGTCCATTTTGACCATCAGATGGTTGATGAATATCCTTGACAATTTGTGGTTTCACCCTGTAACCACCATTAGCAATAGTAGATACATATTGTGCTAGCTGGAGTGGTGTATACGTGTCATATTGCCCAATAGATAGATCCAATAATAAACCTGGGAGTGTATCTGTTCCAGCAAAGCCAGTTTGTTCCCCAGGTAAATCAATCCCTGTTTTTACCCCTAGACCAAATTGACTAAAATAATAACGAAACGTGTCAAAAGCAGCTGTATTTATATACAATGGTTTTCCATAAGCATAATTACCTTCACCTACCCCAATTGCTGTATGAAACATGTAGACATTAGAAGATTTTTTAAGCGCATCAAGGTCGTTTACAGGACCTAACACTTTATATGATCCTTTTGGTAAACCATTAATATTCAATGGACTATCAATAAAGGTAGTACCTGGTTTAATTGTATTTGTTTCAAAGCCTGTTAACACTGTCGCGCCTTTTACTGTTGAACCCATCGCATACGACAACTGAAAAGTTCCCCTAGCAAAATCCAAAAATTCCACTTCACCTTGATCATTTTTCACATATTGCTTCCCAGCTAATGATAGTACTTCACCAGTAGTAGGGTTCATCATAACGACAAAGGCACGGTCTAAAAATGCAGATCCCGATTTGCTTTTTGCAGTTACTAATTCCTCTTCAATAATTTTTTCAATTGCAATTTGCAAATCCATATCAATAGAAAGAACAAGATCTTTACCATTCGCACCTTCTGTAATAACTTCCTGATTAAGAGGATTACCTGCCTTGTCTGTAATATTTTTAACCTTCTCTTTTTGACCATGTAGAACATCTTCGTATTGCTTCTCAATATAGCTTTTACCTACACGGTCATTACGACTATATTCCTTAGCGACATAATAGGTAGCTACTTCAGAAGGTAACCCTTCCTTGGATGATGTAATATTTCCTAATACTGTTCGAAAGGTATCCCCGTACGGATATTCACGCACCCAATCTGTCGTCGTATCTACTCCTGGCAATTGTGATAAATGTTCACTTACAACTGCATACTCCTCTTCAGAAACTTCATCATTCTTATTTTCACTGTTACTTTTTACAATTTGTGGTGTGAGTGCATAACCACTAAATTCACGATAAATTGCAAGCACTTCAAGCTCCTGGCCTGTAATTGTGGCAAGCTCCTCTTCTGTAATTCTATTAAGCTGAAGCTTGTATATATCTGTTGCTTCAAGATCACCATCATCTAGTTTCTTTAATTCTGCATCTGTTACTTTTTCCAAAGCTTCTTCAGGATGAGTTAACATCCAAAAGTCTTTTTTATCACGTTCAGTAACATCTTTAGTATCTTTGTCAATGAAAATTGCTAGATCTCTCGCAACCTTAAGACGCTCCTCAGCAGTTGTACCTTGATAGCCAGTATATGTGATTGCGTTTAACGGTAAATTGTCTACAATGACTTTACCATTCCTGTCATATATTTTCCCTCTTGGAACGGATGCACTTACCGTCACCTCTTCTTTTTTTTCAATTTCACGTCGATAATCTTCCCCATAAACAATCTGAGTAAGTCCAAGCTTTAAAATCAATATTGAAAATAGTAAAAAGACGATAAAAAATAACACATTCAACCGAAATGGGAGATGGTTCCTTTTCTTCTTATTGTTTTTCTGTTTCTTTTTCATCCATGCACCTACTATAATTATTTTTCCATTATTATCAAGTTTTTATAGCATATTCAACTATACAAACAGACCATAGCGTTGAATTAACTTATGACTTTTAAATTCAATTTCTTTTCCTTTATTGCCTATGCTGTCTTAAGAGGAGGGACATCATTTAGTTTGAACTCCAGTGTTACCCACTCTCTTAAAATCGTGTACCATTCACTATTAAATTTGTAAATTAACCAACTCTGAATATATCGAAAAGTAAATTGTTTTCTTGATACTCCCCCTTTTATGTTTGACGAATGATGTGATGTATAAGTTGCACAATTACGTATAAAAAAATACTATAATAGTAAAATTTTGATAAGTTATCATTTTGAACTGACATAGTTTGAAAGAATAGTGTAAGAATGAAAAATGGATTGGCAGAATTCGTGCAAAAGACTTATAGGAGGTTATAGAAGCTGATCTTATAAAATATGAACTACATTATTCAAATAACATAATAGGGCCTATCTTAACGACCGATTGCATAATTTAATCCCAATATGTAATTTATACAAGACATATTGGGATTTATCATCCAAGAATCAAGTTCATATACTTATTAAGAAAATGCTCACAGTGAATTGTCTTCATATTCTGTTAACGTTTGTAAGTTTGTACCCTTTGCTGAATAGGGGGATTCACTCATAAGCAGTGATTTTTCTATATATTATAAGCTTCTCATAAGCAATTGGCAGTATAATTTATCACATCATGAATGCGTGTATAGTTATAAAACTCTATTCTATTATTTTGTTGCTATTATGAGATATCGTTTAGAGTTTGAACAAATTCCTTTATTAGTACTATTTTTTTCTATGAAGCCCTTCAATATGTCTAAGTCTTGTTTTTCCTCTCCAAATCTAGGAATAATAGGTGTATGCTTTAACAGAAAAATAAGGTCTTCCGGCCTTTCGTAATAAACAAGAGCATTTTCATCGAAGGTTTGGACATTTGAAAAACCTGCTTTGATTAATTCTTGTACATATCTTTCTTGTAATGCTCCATCCTTTTCTCCAAACGATTGTCCGCGACCAAATGCTGTTTTTAAATTTTGTTTGTCGCCTTCACTGACTTGTTGAGTTAAAAAAATTCCGCCTTTCTTTAATACCTTTGAAATTTCCTTTGCATTAAATGGGGCATGACAGCATGAAACGATATCAAAAAACTCTGCAGGAAATTGTAAATTATCCGATGGTAATTGACAAAATCGTACATTTGAAACATTTGATTTCGCAAGATTTGCTTGAGCTGTTTCCATCATTCCACTAGAGATATCTACTCCAACCAAGAAATTTGCTGAACGAGCAATTTTCAACACATTTTCTCCGCCACCTGTACCAATATCAAGCAATACATCAGAAGATTTGCACCTTTTCACAACTTCATCGTAAAAATGCCATTTTACCCCTTCTGAAGTGGACTTCAATTTACTAAAATCCCAACCATTTACTTTTCCAACTTTGTCATAAAAATCTTTATATTCTAATTCGTTCATTTTTATTTATCCACCTTTCAAATATAAAAAACCAAGACTCACAGACTTACTTAAAATACAGTCCAGTGCCTTGGCTTTAAAAAGTATGTTAATGACTCTCGACACTGTTCAAAGATTTCGTTTTCGACAAAAGGGCAGACTTCACCCTTGATGGCTGGTACGCGTTTTTGCCCAGCCCGAAAACTAATTACTTCGAACAATACGATAAGACATTTCATTCACCCCGTTTGAAAGATTATATTTATTATAATTGAAACAGACATTATATAAAAGGTATATTTTAATATATTTTCCAATTGTACAGCATAAAATCTAACTATGCTAATTTATTTTCATTAACAATAAACTTTAGTAACTTATATAGCTACTCGTCTTGATCATGATAAACAAACTCATATGCTATTTCTTTGCTATCTAAAGTGATTGATAATTCTGTTTCAAATCTTTCTTGAACAAGTGTATAAGTAAGCCCTTTTACAGATCGCAACTCCCAACCTCCAAGTCCATTAACAATTTTATCTACGTAGTCAAAATATACACTTTTCGAAGCATTTGCCCAGTAATAATGTTCTTTCTCACGGGAAATGGAAATCGGCTCTAATCCAGCAGGATACAACAAGTCATCATAGCCGTGTGTGACATAGAGCTGTTCATTATGAACATATGGTTCTTTCTCTTTAAGTTCCAAAGTGGACATAGCGTGAAAAATTTCAGCATATTCAAGCTTTGGGTAATCAAATGTAATGTGAACCCAATTCCCATCCGTAAATTCAACAAAGAAGTGATATCGTAACGCAGCATCCATCGTCTTAGCATGTTCAATATACATAGTCATTGGATAAGGAAAATTCTCAAGCGTTTCTTCCACAAACATTGGTAATGAATGAACTAACTCTTGTTTCTCCTCTTCAGAAACTTCTGCCACCGTACCTACTTCAACTGGATCATCTTTCCTATAAAGAAGAATATCGTCACCAGTTTTCTCGGGATAGACATCAGTTAACATCCAGCTGAGCTGATTATACTCAAATGATTCTTCATATGCCGTTCGTGGCTGTGCACTTTCTTCTAGAATCAGCCATAAAAAACTTCCACAAATCATTAGTAGGATTGCAGCAGCGATGAAATTTTTTAATAGAAATGCCCGTCTTGGCGTGTGAACAACCTGGTGATCTTGAATAGATTTCAAAAGCCTTGTTCTCATCTTATCTTTTTGATTTTTCGTTGGTCCAATTTGTTGGAGCAGCTTCCATTGGTCGTCAAAATGTTTGTTCAATACGGCCGCCTCCTTCTTCGATTCCTTTCATTTTTTTAAGTAATTGCAATGCTCTTGACAATGTTTTACGTACTTTTGCTTCGGACCAGCCAAGACTTTCTGCAATTTCTCTTGTTGAACACTCCTCCACTTTCTTTAAAATAATTACTAGTCGGTAATTTGGTTTTAATTCTTGAATAGACTTCATTAATTGCATGACCGCTTCTTTATTTTCAATATACTGTTCGATATTAATAGGTGAAGGAATCTCTTTAACTACCGAAACAAGCCTTCTTCTCTTTCGTTTGCGAATTTCATCAATTACCAAATGCTTGGCAATGCTGAACAACCATGTTTTTATATTCGAGCGGTTGCCAAATTTGTCATATGAAATATACGCACGCACGAATGTGTCATGAACTAGATCTTCACAGCATTGTTTATCACCAAGCATAAAGAGAATAAAGCGGTACACGTCGTCATAATATTTTTCGTACCAATCCATTACAAGTTGCTGCTTATCTTCGTTCAATCCCATCATCACCTTCTTTCCTGTTTTATATTTAATCAGTCGTTTGAAAGTTCATTTTGTGACACCTGTAAACAAATTTTTTAAATAAAGTTTATTCAATTTTTACTCATACCTTCAGATAAACTAATTTTACTATATTCATCTTTTGAAATATTTTAATAAAAGCAACGTAGATTAATAGCTAAGACTTTACAAATTTATACAGTCGAAATGCTAGTATTGGAAGGTAGTGACTTCACAAACTTGCCCATACATCATTAGAAACTAACAATACTAGATTTAACGATTAGGGTTTGATTTGCGAATTTTTATGATCTTATAGGTTGATATTTCTATTCATACATTATTCAAATGGTCAACGTTTTTTCTTTTATAAAAATTTAACAATAATTAAGAACACATCCTGTAATAAGATATACCTACAAATTAACAAATAACATTTTATGTTAATTTTTTGTTTACCTTGGTATAATGTTATTGCCATAGCATTGGAGAATCATATAGTTACAGTTTAAACTCAGGAGGTAGAAATGATAGTCAATGATTCCATTTATAAGACAATCCTAATTGAAGATGAAGACATGATAGAAATAGTTAAAACGAAAGCATTTCAAAGGTTATCTCTCATTAAACAGCAAGGTAATACATTTTTTCTACATAACGAAGCAATTCATACTAGGTTTGAGCATTCCCTAGGAATCTATGAATTGCTGAAGCGAGTTATCTCTAGCCTAAGTGCACGGGGAGACATTTCTCTTACTCAGTATGAAAAAAAACTTGCTAAAGTTGCAGCATTATTACATGATATCGGTCATGGTCCCTTTTCACATTGCTTCCAACTCATATCAGGTCATGATCATGGAGAAGTAACGCTTCGAATCATTAGCGAAAACGCAGAAATCAGAAATATATTAGACCGAACACCAAACTTACTGAACGATGTTTTACATATATTAAAAGGTGGTAGTAAGTATAAAATCATTGAAGAAATTCTATTTGGTTCACTATCACTCGATCAGCTTGATTTTTGGAATAGAGATTTATATTATTCTCACTTACACATTAATCCTTATGACATTGATATTTTAATTGATTCCCTTCGGTTGAAAGGAAATACTTTAATGATTGATGTCTCCGCAGTTCCTCAAATAGAACGAATGATAAGCATGAAGGAGAGTTTATACAAGTATGGCTTCGGTCATCCTTTTGTTGTTGGTAAGGATCTGCTTATACAAGAAATTTTTAAAACAGTTGTACATGAAGACATTCATCTTCAATCACAATCGCTCTCAAACGTGTTGAAATCTGAAATACTACAAACAGAAGATTTTCTTACTCTGCACGATAAAATGCTTGTGGATGAAGTTTTCATATTAAGTCATGTAAAAGAACATGAGCAATTGAGTAAGTTAGCCACACTATATTTATCATCAACTGACAGTGTAAAATATGATGAATCCTATATGGATATGTCTTCTTCTACTGGGATTGTTATTAAAGAAAACAGAAATTATTGTTCATATACTGGGGAGATTTATGTTAGTAATGGTGAAGAAATTGTTGATATTTTACAAGTTTCTAAGCATATACAAAATATCACTGAAATACCAGCAAAATATCGTGTCTATTCATTAAATGACTCTTAATCAATATGTAAGTTGTTTTAGGTGTTCATAATTAAATTTGAACAAAATAGCCTCAATTATCATTCTCAATTTATTTTACTAGAGGAAAAGCAATCATTCCACCTAGAATGGTAGCTAGTAAAAAAGAGAATGTAGACAATATAAACCTTTGTAGGGGTCGTATATTAGAGAAACGCTCTGAAATCTCGTCATATAAACTTAATGCTGATAAAAAGAAAATTAACCCTATTTGAAGAAGATCAACTTTCGTAAGAGCTGAGAAAGGTTTTTTAATGTTAATAGAACCAAGAACAAAAAGAAAAAACACAGTAATATAAAATATACATTTGAATTGAAAGTACTTTATGTAGTTCATAATAGTGAATCCTTTTATCATTTTTTGGTCAATAGACCCCATTTCAATCAATGTCATGAGATCTATTAGTAGATTAGTTCAATTTATATTAAGATGGGGTAGGAAAAAATTCAAGTGAGTTTTAATGGAAATAAGAATTAAATATATTCCTAAATGGCTAATGTCAATCGCTGTTTTCCCGTTAACAAAGTTGTATACGTGTTTATCTTTTATAAACAACAACATATGTGAAAACAGCCTTTAAGGAAGATCAAAATAAATAAAATAATGATGATATTTTAAACTTGGGATGACCATGGCGCTTGAATACTATTTAATTGGTTGTACCTGCGTTTATATAGGCTAATTTTCCATCTGGTGTAAAAGAAATAAATAACGGTAATGTGCTATCTTCTGGAAGAATCAGAGTAGCAACAACTGTGTGAGTTTTTGTATCAATAACTGAGAGAGTACCGGGCTCAGAACTTCTGAAACCTAAAACATAAGCAAGCTTTCCATCTGGTGTAAACTTTACCGAAGTAAGAGGGAGTTCTCCTATAGAAACTGTAGCGATTATTGAATGAGTTTTTACATCAAGAACAGGTACAGTACCTAGATTTGTAGTAACGTAAACTAATTTGCCATCTGGAGAAGTATCAATAGCTTGTGGAAGGGTAGAAGCATCAAATTGAATCGTAGCAATTACTGAATGTGTCTTTGTATCAATAACAGATACTGAACGGCCATTTACATTAATAGTATAAACAAGCTTGCCATCTGGTGTTAAAGATTGAGGAGGCCCTGAGAAAGCGGCTGGAATGCCTACTGGAAGTGTAGTTATAAGGAAGTGAGTTTTTGTGTCAACGACAAAAGTAGTCAAGTGAATGCACCTCTTTATTTTATTTGTTATTACATGAATATGAAGAGAGTAAGCTGTTTGATTCGAAATTGTACATTTATCATACAGTTTTTAAATTATGGATGTATCAAAGTGTACAATGATCTTAGTGTTTAACAGAAATTTTTATTAAGCATGTAATTTATTGAAATAAGAGTTGAGAGAATGAGAGCAACTTGGAATGTATGTCATTCACCATATTAATTATGTGAATGTACACTTCGTAGACATACAATAATGTACAGGAGTAAAGGAAATATGGAAATATAATTTAATACAGGGATATCGTCACAGCAAAGAGTAACGATTTTATGGATGGTGAAATGCCTGAATTTTACTGTCGTGCTCAAAGACCAGAACATCTTCTAGTAAGTCCAATTCAATAATTTTATAAAATTTCATCTTCTAAAGTGCCTTCTTTTTTGTAAAAAGTTAGCTTAAAAATATTATATGGAGTAATTTCCAAAAAAAGAAAAGAGGACATATAACAAGTCCTCTTCCACATCTTTTCGGAAACTTTGTTGTTTCTCTTAAATGTAATTTTAAAGTCTTTAATGGTGAAAAGAATACCGATCGTTAAATATTTACGTGTTTCGTACTTATTAGGAAAAGCAACAATTAATGCGAAATACAGCCTCCACAAAATACAATTTAAAAATTGATCGTCTTTTCCACTCGGCTCATTGTAAATTCTCTCGAAAATAAGAATCATATAAAGAACGTACGGTCTAACCTACCATATATGCTAACTCATAAACACTGTTGTTGCAATTTTTTGTCAGAAATGTTTAAACGTAACTCTGCCACATTCTTTATGAACCTTGTATCATGTGATACAAATATGATGGTTCCTTTATAGGCACAGATAAATCGCTCTAATGCTTCAATAGTCCTGGTATCTAAAAAATTGGTAGGTTCGTCTAGCAATAATATGTTATATTCTCCTAAAAATAATAGACAGAGCTGGAGGCGCATCGCTTCTCCACCACTTAATGTGTTCACTTTTTTTAATAAGTCTGAATCTAAAAATAGCATTGAATGTAGAGCACTTCTTAGTGACCCCTCATCATATTCTGAACGATTTTTCATAAATTGCAGGATCGTTTCATCACTTGTAAATTGATAGCTCATTTGACGAAAGAAGCCAATTCTCGCTTTTGGTGTAATCGTCAGACCGACGGCATGACTGGCAATGTGCTTTAATAGTGTACTTTTACCACTTCCATTTTCACCAGTTATCGCTATTATTTTCCCTAAAGGGAGTTGAAAACTAACTTCATCTAACAATCTACGATCTTCCAATTCGAGACTAAATCTATCAGCCATAATTGGAAATTTATTGTGCAATTCCAATGCTTTTGATTGGTGAAATACAATTTGCTTTTCCTCTTTCACTGCTTCCACATGCTTTAGCCTATCTTTACGTTGTTCAATTGCTTTTGCGGCGCGATGTACTGCTTTTTGGCATGTCCCTTTAGACTTCGATTCAAACATACGGTTCGCTTTAGCCTTCGCTTCTTTCCTTGACATACTTCCGGCTTGTGCAACTTTTTCGGCCTTTTTCATTTTTTCTTGCGCTTCTTTTGCTAGACGCTTCTGTTCTTTCATATATTGAGCATGAGCTTGATTTTGCTGTTCACGTTCTAATTGTTTCTGCTCTACATACTCGCTGTAATTACCTTTATAAACGTGTACTTCTCCTTCATCGACTTCCCAAATAGATGTGGTGAGCTTGTCAAGTACGGCACGGTCATGACTAACGATTATCAGTGCCCCATAGTAATATCTCAATTCATCAAGTAAATATGAAATACCTTCTTGGTCCAAATGAGTTGTCGGCTCATCAATTAGTAATGCTTCATAATAATGTGTAAACAATTGTGCTAATTTCAGCCTTGTTTGCTCTCCACCACTTAAATGGTTAGAATTTTGCGGAACAGCTAACCTTCCAAGTAACGATGGGTCTGCTTCATCAGTTGTTGGTGCTGATATTTGCTCAAAATACCCATGCTCTACATAGCGATGTACCTTCCCAACTGAAGGTTGAACAATCCCAGAAAGCAACTTGATTAATGTACTTTTCCCGGCACCATTTTTCCCCACGATTCCTATTCGATCAAATTGATGCACAGCTAACCGTTCAATTCTTAATACCCTTTTATCTAAATAAGTCATTTCAATATTTTTAAATTCAAAACAAATATGTTCCATTTTGCTACCTCCCGAAATATGTAATTTCGTATCGATAGCTATAAAATCGATACGAGCTTTTGTTTCAAGCCCGTATTAGTAAAAAAGTAACATCATCTTCAAAATAATACTCCAATCCAACGCGAAAAAATTAACATTATCTTCTATTTATGTAACAAAAAAATTCTACCTCATTTCTTGCCATTTAGTAAAGGTTTTTTTATCTTTAACTATCATTAATGACTATTTCAGCTCTATTTCCAACAGGAGCTAAAATGGCATTCATAATCTCTATTTCCTGTACCTCTAAGTTCACTGACAGCTTTAATTCCATTCTGTTAATGAGTTGACAGTTTTTTTTAGTCTACAGAAATGGCAAAGTGATAGAGTCCAAGATATTTCTCACTCTTATCATTATTGTTTTCTAGAATCAAAGGCATTCGCATGATTTAAATTGACAACCTGCCCTAAGTGATAAAAAAGCGTTCAAATTCTTAATATTCATATTTCGTATTAACCAGTTGCATTGAAATATTTAGGCTCTTTTCTTCAGCTATATTGCTATAGCTGCTTAACTAACAGAAAAGTGGTCCAGTCTTCGTTATAGAAGGAAAGATGCACCCTAATCTAGTTGTATAAGTGTTTCAAACATATAATTTTTAACATAAAACTGCAAACGTAAATTTTTTGTGTTCAAATTGCAATTTATGTTATGCTCATCGTTATGCTCCTACGAAATATTCATTTATTATGGCTCTTTAGAGAAGAAAGAATGCTTAAAAGAATTAATGTGAAAACAGTCTTATTAAGTACCGTTCAGTACTAGAGACAACTTGCTTTAAACATCAATCATGAATATGTCTTTAAATCCTTTCTTACCTGCAGGAGTGATTGTTATAGCTCTGGAATTGGCTGAGCGTTGAATCCAGTTTAACTCCAATATTCTTTCTAGCAGAGCATTTCCTAATGCACCAGCAAGGTGGTGACGTCTTTCACTCCAGTCTAAACATTTATGTGCAAATGCACGACGCTTATTCTTAACTTCCCGAAGATTAATTTGAAAAGATGCAAAGAATTCTTCTCCTTTGTCTGTCACCTCAAACTCTGTGGTGTTATTACAAAGAATACCTGTATTAACTAAAGAGTCAGTGATTTGTATACCTAAGCTTCCTGCAAGATGATCATAACAAGTTCGTGCAAAACGTACTGCTTTATCTTCAGAAGCCTGTTTTAATGACTTGATTTCAGTACGTGGAGCTATTGAAAGTAGAGATTCCATCACTTGCGCAACTTCCTGATTACGAATACCATAATACCTGTGTCTCCCGTGCTTTTCCATTGTAATTAAATTGGCATCAACCATTTTAGTTAAGTGAAAACTAGCAGTTTGAGGTTTAATTTGCGCCATATACGCTAGCTCGCTTGCAGGGTGAAATCTACCGTCTAATAATACTGTCAGGATTGCTGCACGAGAATTTTCGCTCACAAGGCTGGCAACCTTTGCTACATCAGGTCTTCCGCTCATATTTATTCTCCCCTCACATTCTTAGTCATCTCGATCATAACTAATATATTGATTTAGAACCATCAATTTAGTTAGTGAAAAAATATAACTTTACATCCATATTTCGATTATGATTTTATTATATCCATGTTACGCTACTCATACAGTAATATTTATTTTTTATCAGGTCTTTTTTTTAGGCTCTTTTCGTAAAATTTTGTTGCTGTTGCTATCCGCTTAGTACTATAAAAAGAGTTTTTATATTGTTTGTCATCGCTGTACAGAAGAAAAGAGCCACGTCTCTAGTTGTGTACTTCTCAATACGAAAAGCAACAATCCATGAGAAAACAGCAACTTTTTGTTGCTATTTATACAATATTACTACAATTAAATCGGGCTTTATGCAATTGTTTCTTAGAAGAAAAGATGCTAAGAACCGATAGTTGGACCTGTGTTTTTTTAAGTACAATTACTTCAATCAATGAGAAAGAGTTTACCTTTAAATATAAAAGTTAATTCGGAGGAACTTATGAATCCAATTGTTTACACATTACTAGTAATACTTGCTACTTCACTGATGGGATCTTCTTTTGCGATAGGGAAAATGGGCTTGGCATATGTATCACCATTTCTTTTAGTTGGGTTACGCTTTACAATTGCTGGATTAATAATGTCTCTTTGGGTTAAGAATAAAAAGCTACATTCACCCAAGGACACTTGGATGAAGATATTTATGATAGGACTCTTTCAAACTACAGGTGTTATGGGATGTATATTTCTAAGCCTAAGAACGATTACAGCGGGTGAGTCTTCTATTCTAACATTTATTAACCCACTTCTTGTAGTAATCCTCGGTACCATTTTTCTACGAATGAAATACCGATTATATCAATGGATTGGAGTTTTAATAGGATGTCTAGGTGTAATAGTTACATTTGGGTTTCACTTACAATTACAACCTGGAACACTTTTAGGGCTTGGAGCAGGAATTTCTTGGGCTATAGCAACTATATTAGTTAAAAAATGGGGATCTCATTTTGATATATGGGTACTTACAGCTTATCAAATGCTGTTCGGTGGGTTAGTACTCTTACTCTTGAGCATCATACTTGAATCACCAAAAATGATCATAAATATTGAATCTATATCAATTGTGCTATATTTAGCTATTATGGGTTCTATCGTTCAATTTGCAACTTGGTACTACCTTCTCAATAAAGGTGATCCAGGTAAAACGAGTGCCTTTTTATTTTTAGCTCCCTTTTTTGGAGTACTTTTTGGATGGTTACTGCTTGACGAAATTGTTCAATGGTATGTTTATTTAGGTGGGCTACTCATTTTTATTGGGATTTTCTTAGTCAATTGGAATTTCTCAAAAGAAAAAATAAGCTCATTTAAGTAACCACAACCAACTATACGAGAGAGAATTCATACAATCTAAATAATAAAATTCTTCTCTATTTGTTAAATCGTTGACCACGATGGATGAATTCATGGATTTGACTGATAAACCCATGGATTTGACCCATTAATTCACGCATTTGACCGATAAACTCATGAATTCAACCCATATATTCATGGATTTGACCCATATATGATAAAATTTGATTAATAAAGAACTAAATTAACCGGCACTAATAAAAGATGAGTTTATGTACGAATAAAATGAATGACAAAATTCTACATCACATCAATTTGATATATGCTATCTTTATTACAGAAACATTTTACAAAAATATATTCCTCAATAACACTTTCGCTATCCATCTTGTTTCAGAATATTTTTCAGGAGGGGTTTTATTTGAATCAGCGATATTCTATTCAAGAGTTTGTAGATCAAACGAAGCAAAAGGAAAAAAATCAAGGTGTATTTGAACTAGAAAGTCCTAGAATGTTAGAGGTTAATTTAGATGGAGAAGTTTGGGCAAAGGTCGGTTCCATGACTTCTTATAAGGGCCAAGTTAAATTTGTAAGAGAAAGCATTTTAGAGCACGGCATCGGTAAAATGTTTAAAAAACAATTTACTGGAGAAGGTGTTAGCTTGATGAAAGCATCAGGAAACGGCACAGTATATTTTTCAGATAGTGGGAAAAAGATATACATTATTAATCTTGATGGAGAAGCTATTTCTATCAATGGAAATGATATTTTGGCTTTCGAGTCAACTGTTAAATGGGATATTAAAATGATTCGTAAAATTGCTGGTATGTTAGCAGGTGGACTATTTAATGTTCGTTTAGAAGGACATGGTCTTATTGCTTTTACTAGTCATTATGAGCCTCTCACTTTAGAAGTAACTCCTGATAACCCAGTAATGACAGACCCAAATTCTACTATCGCTTGGTCTAGTAATTTAACTCCTGATATTGTTACAGATATTCAATTTAAAAGTTTGTTTGGTCGAGGAAGCGGAGAAAGTTTTCAAATGAAGTTTAGCGGTAGTGGCTTTGTTGTAGTACAACCATTTGAAGAAGTATATCGAGCACCAAATGCATAATAGAGAAAGGCTCTTTTCGTAAACTTTGTTGCTAATGTTATCACATTAGTAACACAAAAATGGTTTTATATTGTTAGTCATTATTGTACACAAGAAAAGATGTCACGAACTTTAGTAGTACGAAAAACAACAATCAATACGAAAACAGCCTAAGAATTGAACTTTGAAACTATTTTGTACTTACTAAAAGAATGCAAGGGTAAAAATTCCATCCTTGCATTCTAAAAAAGCTTTGATAAATCAGGTTAATTTGGTTTGTTGGAGAGTGAGTTATTATACGTTTTTTCATGGTTTAGCAACCAATTTTTTCTTTCTAAACCGCCACCATATCCACCTAAATCTCCGTTAGATTGGATAACCCTATGACATGGGACGATGATTGCTAATTGATTGGCCCCATTTGCGTTACCAATGGCTCTGACAGATCTTGGGTTATTAATTAAGGCAGCTAGTTCTTTATATGAAGTCATTTTTCCTAATTCAATTTTCATCAGTTCATTCCAGACAGTTTTTTGAAATTCAGACCCTAGTAAGATGATCGGGGTTTTAAATGTTGTTAGTTTTTTTGTAAAATAGTTTGTGATTTCTTCTTCAATCTGTTTTGATATTTTATTTACTCCTGGAATGATTGAAGCGTTTAACTTATTTCGCAAACGTTCAATTTCTCTTTCCAAACCTCTACGATCAACAAATTCAAGTAAATATAAATAATCATCATCTACTATACTTACCATCGGTCCTAATTTAGTATCTATCCAGTTTGCATATAGCATTTTTACACTTTTAGACTTTGTTGGTGCTTTTCCCATGATTTTGGAAAATGCATCGTGAAAGCCACTCGAAGAATCATACCCTACATCTATTTGAGCATTGATAATTTTTTCACCTGTTCTTATCGATTTCATTGCAATCCCCATTCTTCTAGCTCTCGCATATTGTACAAAGGTCATACCATAAAATTTTTTAAACTGTCTTCTAGCGGTAGCTGCATGAAGACCTAACTTTGAGAAATCAGCATCCTTCCACCTTTTTTCTGGATTTTCCTCAACAAGCTGTATCATTTGATGTACAAGCGGAGATATTTCTTTAGGATATGACATTGGATGACATCTCTTACAAGGACGAAATCCTGCTAAAAGTGCTTCTTCAGCTGTTGCATAGAAATTGCAATTTTCATATTTAGGCTTTCTAGCCGGACATGTCGCATGACAAAATACACCTGTGGTCTTAATTCCAGCAAAGAAAATACCATCAAATGATGAATTTCTTGCTAACAATGCTTCGTAATATTGTTTTTTTAACGCTTCATCATTAATCATTTCAGATCCCTCATTTTATCTGTGCAATATTATTGTAAGGCTCTTTTCGTAAACTTTGTTGCTATACTTCACTAAATATGAGAAGGAAGTATGTTATATAAGATTTTTTTAGTCTTTAGCAAACAAAAGATGCCACGAACGATAGCTGTATTCGTGTTTATTTCCTAGTACGATAAACAACATTCAATTCAAAAACAGCCTATGGTAATAACAATTTTATTTCTTTCGGATATTTATATAACTTCATTACCTTCGTTACACTATTATTGCTCTACAGTTTCTCATTTCGGCTGTATTTTCACTGTACATATATAAAATTATAAATAAGATATAGACATTGTGCATACGAAAAATGAACATCTATTTTTTAGCATTCGTGTTAAGGAAAGCATAGATAGCAAAAAATAGCAGCAAAAGAAGGACTTATCGTTGCCAAAGATTCAGGAAACAAGGGTACTATTTATATCTCAATCATAGACAAAAAAAACGCGATTCTATTCAAGAATTGCGTCAAGTCAAGTAACCGAGAGAACTATTGGTTTTGTTGAACATTTTCTTCAAAATATTTGCCCCAATCAGGCTTTCTTCCATCAATATCTTTAAATCCATACTCTCTTGATAATTCCCATGAGCTAAGTGCTTTTCCTGTTTTGTTTTGTACTTTCGGATCACTCGCGAGTGCTGCAATCGCTCTACCGATAAAAAATGGTGTTTCAGAAGCGATGAAGTGTGGATCTTTAGCAGCTCCTTCTTGCCAATTCTCTTCAGTGACACCAAACCAATCTAACATAGCTTCTGAACGTAAATATCCAGGACTCACCGCTACTGCTGTAATATTATGATCCTCTAAATCTTTTGACATCGCTTGTGCTAGGTGGATGGTCGAAATCTTTGCCAAACTGTAATATAAATTTCCTCGATAATCATAGCTTACACCATCTGTTATTTCGATAACTAACCCTTTCTGATTTTTCACCATAAGTGGAACACCATAATGACTAGTAATCATGTGGGAATGTACCGCTCTTCTCTGCATAAGAAGCCCATTATCTAAATCATGTTCCCAAAAAGGGGTTTCCCATTGGGTGAGTGGATCCCCTCCCCAAACATCATTTACGAGAATATCTAGCTTACCATTTTGTTCTTCCTCTATTTTATTAAACAAAGATTTCACATCGTCTTCAACCGTATGATCAACTCTAACTGGTATCCCTATTCCACCTTTACTATTAACGAGCTCTGCAGTTTCTTCAATCGTTTCTGTTCTTCCCATTGAAGATAAATTACCTCTCGTACTTCTTCCAGTTACATAGACCGTTGCTCCTGCTTCCCCAAGCATCATTGCAATTCCACGCCCAGCTCCCCTTGTTCCTCCAGCAACTACGGCTATTTTTTCTGTTAATTGTTTCATGTAATCAACCTCCACTTTTTTGATAAGAATAGTATAATACTTAATGATGTCACCTTATGTCATATAATAATTATTCTGTTATTGTTATTTTTCAGGGGGTATTTTTATGCGTGCAGATAGATTGATTTCCATTTTACTGTTGTTACAAAATAAGGGAAAACTAACAACTAAACAATTAGCCCAGGAATTAGAAGTATCAGAACGCACGATTCATCGTGATATGGAAGCATTAAGTATATCGGGAATTCCTGTAATTGCGGAACGTGGTAAATCAGGGGGCTGGACATTACTTGATAAATACAAGACAAATTTAACTGGTTTGAAGCACAATGAAATAATGTCATTGTTAATTTCTCCATCACTTCAGTTGCTTACTGACCTAGGTTTAGCAAAAGATTGGCATGAAGCACGGCAAAAAATCCTTGCATCTGTTCCTAGTACCTATGAACAAAATACGAATGATATTTGGAACCGTATCCATGTAGATACTAGTACATGGCGGCAGTCAACTGAAAAAATTGAGTCTTTTAAAACTATGCAACAAGCGATATGGGATGAAAAGAAACTTCACATTAAATATGAACGTGCAGATGGACAATGTGTTGAACGAATTGTAAACCCATTAGGTTTAGTCGCTAAAGGGAGTACGTGGTATTTAGTTGCGCACTCAAATGGAAAATTCAGAAACTACCGTGCTTCACGAATGCAGTCTGCAGCACTAACTAAGGAAGAATTTGACCGACCTAATGACTTTAACCTGGCGCACTTTTGGAGATCTTCAACAACAGAATTTATTAACAGCTTACCGAGATACGAGGTGAATGTCGAAGTATCACCTCATATTATTCAAAGAATAAAGTTTCCTGGACGTTTTGTACAAATTTTACAGGTAGAAACTCCTTTAGAAAATGGTTGGATACCAGTAAAACTTAGCTTTGATGCAGAACAAGAAGCTAAAGAGTATATTTTAGGCTTCGGAGATCAAATAAAAATTATACATCCTAACAGTTTAAAGAAACAAATATACGATATGGCAAAAGCTGTCGTAAATTTTTATGAGCAGGAGAAGACACTATAAAAACCTTTTAATGTTGTAACTATCATTTATCTTACTAACGATAACATTTTACAATCTATAATTCATTGATGAATCCTTCAAAATATACAACTGTGCCTATCCATAATAATACAAACATATTTTATTGCAGAAATTTGTACAAGGCAGAGGAAAAATTGAGCGCAAATAAAGCTTCGTCATGTTGCGGGAATAGGCTGGGCATCAATGAGACCATCATTAAAGAACAGTCTGCTTGTTGTGGTTGTCCTGTTACCGTTGATGGCTCTAGGGGGAATTGTTGTGATTGCCCTGTTATTGAACGGTTCTTTAATGGACACGATTATAGTTTAGCATGTAATGAATCAATTGACATGTTCACATCGAAAAACGGTCTCCCTCTTTTCGGGAATATTAATGTAGCCTTTTGACTCTGAATGTGGAGCAACTGCAATTATCACTGCAAATAATATGGAACCCCCTATTAATATCCCTGCACCAAATCGTCCGAATACCGCTGATAATTCTATTTTATTTGCAAATGTTTCAAAGATAAGAGTAATATGTTCCGAGGATGCAGGACAGAATTGTTTAGGCAACTCATATTTGATATCATTGAAAGATGTATCACTTCGAATCCACCGCTATGATCTTACTAGGAGGAAGTCCCTACACCTATTAATGGACAGCTGGCTTAGTCAAATCTATATTTTACAAGACTGTGTTTAAATGTATATATAATAAATCTTATATACAAGTATCAATAACTCTCAAGACCACTTTCCACAGAGTATAATTAGCAACCTTCATATAAGCAATTAATAAAATTCAAGTCAACTTAACAATGACTATCTATCCATTTAAATAATTAGTTAGTCAACTTTCTTTAACTTGATACTCTTGTTACTTAAAAGCGATGTTACCTCATCATTCTTCCGCAAAAACTGCTCGATTAGCTACAAACAATTTTATGCTCTCATCTATATTGCAGTATATATTTCCCACTAGCAGGCTCTTTCCACATTGACAAATGTACAACTTCTTACTTTTGAAAAATTCCACTCCTTCATAAGGATAGCAACCTATACAACTGCTGTTATTTAACCATTGTATAATAATAAATACCTTTAGAAGGTGAACTCATGTCAAAAATACCACCTATATACCGTTGTAGAATTGCGCCAAAATCAAATTGCGTTTTTACCACAAAAAAATTTCGAAATTCCACGCCTATACAAATTCCAGAAGAAGGAACAGCTACTCCTTATCCGTCAAATATATGCGTCTCTGGATTTACAGACAAAATTGTGAAAGTAGTTGTATCCATTAATAACTTAAGTCACACCTTTGTTGGTGACCTTATCATATTATTAGTTGCTCCTGATGGTAGAAATGCCACAATTATGGCAGGAGCTGGATTTGGTAAAGTGGACGATATAACCCTTACTTTTGATGATATGGGATCAAGCATCATTCCACTCTTTTTGCCACTTACCACTGGTACATTTCAACCATCAAATTATTTAGGTGAACTAGTACCATTACCACCACCAGCGCCTACTAATCAATCTTTCGGTTCAATGTTAAGTACGTTTAATTTTTCAAATCCTAACGGCATTTGGAGTCTTTTCGTTTTTGATGCATTCCCTGACGATTCAGGTAATATTGCAGGAGGCTGGGATTTAACGATTACTACTAGTAATTGTACACCTCAATAAAACCTAAATATATTGTAATGAAATATCATTTATGTGCTCACTGTGTATATAACAATTCCAAATTGCTACAAAATGGGGCACATTCTTTTTGAAAGCTATATAACTACCGTAAAGTGAATGTAATCAGCTAGTTGTTTTATTGAGCCATATCGCATTTAAATAATGAAGGGTGTTACTATTATACTTGTTTTGCTTACCGTTAAAGGTCCATCTACCCCGTATATATTTCGAACTGTTAATCATCGACTTAAGGTGGAATCTGTTTGCTTATTTTGAATATTACATCTCCTCCTTTCGTTTAGTGTATAATTATAGAATCATAAGGGGGTTATTAATGTGATTTTGTTATTAACAATAATTGCAGCTACTATCTTAAGCTCTCTTTTATTCTTTATAACTGGTCCATTTGCTATGATTATCGTTTCGGGTATCGTTCTTGGTTGCTTATTTAGAAGTCTGTACTTACTTAACGATCTCAACAAGAGACTTTTAAAAATAGCACCTAAAACGGATAGAGTAAAAGAAGCATATGAGAGATATTTAGAAGAAAGGGAAAAAGAAAAAAATGAACAAGGTGGCATTTCCAATTAGTATCAATAAACTCTATTATTTTTTCTTTAGCACAACTCCTTCTCAGTTAATATAATTTATCTTGCAAAGCAAAAAAAAAGCACTCAATAAGAGCGCTTTTTTATAACAGTTAATCATTATTCTGTTTCGTCCAAAGCATCTGGGTAAACAACCGTTTTAAATAAATCACCAGTGGCATCATTTTTAACAAAGATCGTTACAACATAATTTTGTGGATCAACACCATTAAATAGTTGATAGTACATACCTGACATTCCTAATCCAAGTTGAGCAAAACTATCAAAACTGTTCTCGTATTTTTCTTGATCTACTACTAATGTAAATTCTGAAAATGAATCATTATGTATTACATCTTTAATTGAAGGAAAGTCTCCATTATTTTTGTAATCTTCGACGGTCGTAAGTATACTATCTTTTATTTCATCCATCATTTCTTTATGCTTAGACTTTGACATTACATAAGTAATAGTACCGTCATCATTTTGTATGACATCTTTTATGCCATCTTCTTTTGCTTGAGCCGTTATACTGTCCATGTTTTCTCCCTCAAAAAACGAGTTTGGTAGAGTTACTTCAACATTTAACAACCCTTTATCTACTTCAATTGACTCTGCTTCATTTTCTTTCTCAACATCTTTTGAAATTTCTCCCGACTCAATTTCTTTTCCATCACTTGCTTTTTCTTGACTACATGCCGAAACAAATATAGTTAGGAATACAACAAATGATAATAATAGTGTTCTTTTCATATTATTTCTCCCCCTTAAAACTCCTCTAATATTATACCAATAATTGTATATAAGGGAAGTAAAAAACTACTCATTTTTCATACTATTTCATTCTTCTCTTTTCTATTTGAACCTTGATACTAGCATTAGCTCTAATCCACCTCAGAATGGATAGAATTTTGGATATTTTTTTAAAGTATTATGGGTAAATCTGAAACCATTCGTAGTAAAGTTAATATACCTCACCCTATCTGGTTAACACAGATCTACCGTGTACAGTTAATTGTCTTAAAATATAAATTCGAACAAAAAGCCATATCAGTGATATGACTTTCTAAGGTCCTTATTCCTCCATAGGCGTAATATGAAAAACTCATTTATATCAGAAGTTACACTTTTTAATATTTCAATGAATTTTATAGGATTTTTTTCAAGCTCTAAACTATGATTTCCACCATCAACCACTTTTAATATAAGATTTTGATTGTTTTTCAATTTATCAAAGCGTTCCACAATAAAACAAGAACTATCTTTTTCTCCCAAAATACATATAGAAGGTTGGGTAAACATGTTTAGCATCAATTAAAGTCCATGTTGATTGTCCACTTGCAATTAAGTTCCCATGATGTAAACAAGAATTGAATTTTGTATGCATTAGTATAAATAATAAAGGCTCTTTTCGTAAACTTTGTTGCTATTTTTATTAAAAGTGGACAGTTTGACGAGTTTTAGGAGTGCTCAATAATTGTTTAAGTAGAAAAGATGCCACGAACGCTATATGTTTACGTGCTTATATCTTTGAACAAAAAGCAACAATCAATGCGAAAACAGCCATAATAAAAGACTGGATACCAGCCTTTTTATTTTAACCAATAAATTCGAATTATTTACGGTTTGACACATTAAGTAAGTCTAATGACATGTAAAATATGTCCTTCGTAACTAGGTGCGGCATCAGCAACAGGTGTTGAGACTGAAATCAATTCATTCATGGCACTACTTTGATAAAGAAAAGATTTTGAAACTGGATATACTTCCGATGCAGAAGGATCAGGGTCTAGCATAATGTCTGATCCAATGGGCCCTACTACGTCCGAATTAAATTGAAAAAAAAGTTCACTAGTTGCGTTTAAAGTACAATTTGCCTCAAATGAGATTTCATATATGCCTATATCAGAAAGTCGAATGGCATTGTTGTTATCTGCAGTTGATAAACCTATACAAGGCCCTGGAGCACCAAATGTAACACCTTGACCTGGTGATGCTGTTTCCTCTTGAACCCCTTCAATTTGGCATACTCCTAGGATATTACCAGGTGGCCCCGGAGGCCCTTGAGGTCCTTGTTTCCCCGGTGGACCAGGTGGCCCTTTGGGTGGTGGTGGAACAACTTTGCATTTACAATCTTTGTCTTTCATTAGTGATTTTCACCTTCTATAATTGTTTTACTTTATATGTATGGTTAATTTCTATAGAAGATTGGACTAACATATATCATGTGCCAAAAATGTATAGAAGACTATGACAACAATAAAAAACCGCAAGTGTTCTCGACACTCACGGTCAGACAGTAGACAATTCCCAGAGGATTGGCCTTATATCTTGAAAATAGACCACCAATCTACAGTTCAAGAGTTCAGGCTGGTATATCTTTCATCTTTTCCATTGAAGGTCAATATTGAAACGCATCCGTTAATTTGAGCGAGTACTTTCACAAGCTTTACATTCTTTCAACTAAGTTATAAATATCCTGGCACCGATGTGATGTTTTTTTTACTGTGCTTGTCCAGTAGAATTATCGTTTCTGTGCCTATTTTGGCTAGGACACCGAATCTGGTTGCGTGTGAATTTGATATATTGTTCATAAATACGTTCCCGCTTTCGTATGATACTCATATGGTTATGTATTCGGTTAATAATACTAGCAAAAGATTTTAGTCTGCACACTTTTACCCAAAGTTTCGATTATTAGTTAAACTGTACTTCAAACTATTATTACTAGTTCAAACATATTTTTTTCATTGTTCAAAATTATAAGAAATGATAGATTATTATTATGTTATAAATTTACTTTTAAATTCATGTAAGGGACGGTAGGTTTTAATGAATGGATTAGATACGTTAGCAATAGGTTTATTAATTTGTTTTTTTATTTTTAGGCAATATAAAATATATAATTATGACGAATTTCATAAAACAGTATCTGAAAAAAAAATAAAAAAACAAATCGTATCCAATAGAAGAGGTTTAATAATTACTAATCTCCTCTTCGGAACTATTATAATCTTGATTGTATCACCAGAACTTGTAGAAAAGTATATTGATTTAGAAGTAGGGAAAATAGAGAATGTTTCTAGTGTATTCGCTTCTGTTTTGATCGCATATTTGATTTATCACCAGCAAACTCTCGAAGGGATTAGAACAGAAATAACAATTAAGAAACTACTAAAAGAAAAACATGAGGAAAACTTGAATTCTCCTAAGCTAAATATTCAAATAAATGAAAATGAACAAAAATTTAAGATTCCTATATTCAGCAGTAGAAACATGGATTATAAAATAGAAGCTATATTACAAAATGTTTCAGAAAAAGAGTTACATGACGAGAATGTTCCTTACTATTCATCTGATTTATCAATAGCTAAAACCTTATTACCTTCTTTGCCAACATACAAAGATAACAATAATTTACACAACCTCAATGGCTATCCAAATAAAGAGCTAGAAGTAGATGTAACAGATCATAATGGAAATGTATTTACAGCTATAGCAAATGATGAGTCCGTTATTATTTGTACTGTTTTCCTTATGTTCAAAGATGTGCCTTTACAAATCTCTTGTGATACTGTACGTTCTTAGCGATATTCACCAATTCTCTTGAAATCGTTTAATAATTTTCGGAGGTTATATACATAGAGAAAGTCGAAAAGGATTTTGCACGTAATGTTATAAGTGCGATTATAAACAGTATTATGTCAAGTTTCTACCTTTATGCTGACGCTCGGTATAGTGGGACAATTTTAACGGCCTCCCTTCCATGGTTTTCTAATGACATTTGTATAATGTAGACAGTTGTCAGTTGCACATTTAAGTAGTCAGGCATTCACTAATTAATAACGCCTTAAAACCTGTAGAATTTCTGTGTCTGACTGTTCGTGCAAAGGGAAAGGAAACAATGAAATATTTTGTAATTGTCAGCTTGGTCAATTTACATTAAGTGATGGTATGGAAGGGTCAGTATTTGTCCCTATAATATTAACAACAGATACAATAAATGTGCCAGAAAAGGATTGGGTTGCCATGGTTGATACTATGGTAGACTTACAAGCCAGTGTCGGTGGACAAGAGGCTTTTGGTATACAGTATGTAATTGAACACGTAACAGATGGGAATGCTATTACACTGTGTATTTACCCTGTGTCAGATAAGAGACAGACATTGACCCAAAGCTATACAGTATGTGATACTCCACCTATCGTATAGATTATCTATTTTAGACAATAAATGTGAACCAGCATTTTTAATTCTTACAAGTACGTGTCGATCATTATAATAATTGGTATTATATTATACAAGCTAAAAAATGAATGTGTTATACATAGTCCCAAGAAAATTGTATCAGGATGCCTAAACATTCTGGCATGATGACATTAAAGCAGCCCCACTTTTTAGATAGAGTAGGGCATTTCTTATGTTTACTTCTCTTTTTGAAATGTAGTGACATAGAATTAAGTGTATCTGATTATATCCAAAACTGGGAAAAGGTATCCATTTTGTCCTGTTAAAGTCGCGTTTACGACCTCAACTTCAATAGTATCACCCATATTAAGATCTTGAAGCATGGTTCTTGAAACTGTAGTACGTGAACTATTCATTCCAGCACCATCACTCTGCGAAACAGACTGTGATTTACTTAAACCATTTCCATTAATCAAAACTCTAAATACAAGCATATCACCTTGACCTAGTGATACATCAATACTATATGTGATTTGATAAAAACCTGTAGCAGGAATCATGATTTCATTATTTGTAGGCATAGTAGTTGCAAAACCTTCACATGGTCCGAGATCAGGAAGCATCACCAGGTCACCAGACATTGGAGTCGTAATTTGTTGGCTAATATTAAAAATTTCACAAAACCCTAATGCACTACCTGGAATCCCAGGAATCCCCATTGGCCCCTGTGGTCCCATTGGTCCTTGTGGTCCTTGTTTTCCTGGAGGTCCTTGTGGTGGTGGTGGAACGACCCTGCATTTACAGTCCTTCTCCTTATCATGCATCTTTTTCACCTCCAAAATATTATTCTACTTATTTATATGATATTTTTTAATATTTGCTTGGACTAATATTTGTAATTAGTCACAGCTTTAATCATTGTACATACAATAAAAACAAGTCCTTTAAATACATTTTCACCTCTGCCTCTATTCCAGATCCTTGGAATGGAGCTTACATATTTCGATAGATGAGGTCTACGAATCAAACTACCTATAGCTGGTATTATGCTTACTAGAATTGAATATTATATTCGATGATATACAAAAATCGTCAACTACTGGGAGTCTTCGTTTCTCTAAGATAATTGTATTACCTGCAGGGAAGGTCGTACGAAAACTATGGATTGTCCTGCTGCTGTCGTTTGCAGTTCAGTAGAAATTACATCATTAGCATTTAACATCCGAATAGTGGTTCTTGATAATGGAAGTATGATTTGCTCAGGATTAGAATCGTTTACAAATATTTCTGTATCCATCTGTTGTGTACCATTAATTGTTATTCCAATAAAAAAATCAAGGGAGCCAACATCTCCAGTGTCTAAGGCATTTACAGTAAATGAAATTTCATAGTCTCCAGTATTTAGCACAGTGATGGAACCAATCAGTTGATTGAGGGTAGTGTTATTAAATGGTCCTGGAGAATCATATCCAGGTGGTGGAACAATTGGATTACCGTCACTTACAGCAAATGGGTCTTGAGTATCCCTTAAAACACCATAAGATAAACCGGTCCCTGGTGGTCCTGGAGGTCCTATTGGTCCTTGTGGTCCCTGTTTCCCCGGCGGTCCTGGAGGTCCTTGAGGTGGTGGTGGAACAACCCTACATTTACAGTCTTTATCTTTCATTTTTATTTTCACCTTCTAAAATTGTTTTACTATATATGTATGGATATTTGCTATAGAAGGTTGGATTAATAGGTATACCGTGATTAAAATGTGTCGATGTCTATGTTAATTGTACATTTTCCAAAAATTATAATATTTTAATCATAGACAAGCAGGAACAGTATACAACAAGAAAAGCCAAAGGTTTCAGCTACACCGACGGCCTAACAGCAATGATTCCTTCAAGAGTTGACTTCTAAGAAGAATAGACCGCATCCCTACTGGCATAAGCGGTCAATTTTTTGTCGTTTTTGTTGAAAGACAGTACCGAAATGATCAGCCTGCAAAATTCATGGTGAATGGAGGTGCGTTTGATAATATATTTCCCGTGGTTCGTTTTCGGTGTCGATTTCATATAACAGAATCCAATTACAGCTGTTTTTCAGGTTCAGGTCCTCGCCGAAATATTTGGACGCGAAGTAGATCAAGTCACGATCGCCGCGATGTATAAGGGTAAATCAATCTAGCTTTTCGATTAGTGCAATATCCACCAGCATTTCCTCGGCCTATATCCATCCACCGTTAATTAACGTAATGATTTCGTTTATTTCTTCGATTTTATGCTGTTGTTCTGTATAGTCGAGTCATCCACCGCTTTCCCAAACCAAGATCGTCCTCCTTTCCGTTTTAGAGCACGCGAAAAAGCCCGCCGATTGATGAACGAACTTATATTAAATGTAATTTAGATTAGTTCGGTGTGAATGCAATCGCCCCAGGATTAGTACCAACGTCTACAGTTGTGATTTCTGTATGAGTTTTTACGTCAATAACTGAGACAGTGCCATCGCTCGAGTTTCCAATATACGCAAATTTTCCATCAGGGGTAAATTCGACAAAACGATTGTTATCGCCCACCTCTATCGTTGCTACGATTGAGTGTGTTTTTATATCGATGGCAGTAACTGTATTTCCGTTGAGAGTGGCTACATAAGCGAGTTTTCCATCAGGTGAAATTGCGAAATTATTTGGCATGTCTCCCTGAATACCAATCGGAATTGTAGTAACTATCGAATGCGTTTTGACGTCGATTACTGTGAGGGAGCCGAGTATTGAACCCTCACCTTGATTAACGACATATGCATATTTACCGTTCGGAATAATCGCAATATTATTAGGCCTGCTCCCTACTGAGACGGTAGTAATTACGGAATGTGTCTTTGTATCGATTACTGATACATTTCCATCATCTTGACATACTACATAAGCTAAATTCCCGTCGGGTGTAAAGAAAATGGCTCTTGGATCTTCACTAACATTGATTGTCGCTATCAAACTGTGAGTCTTAACATCTATAGCAGCTACAGAAGAAACACCACTAACGTCTTCACGGTCACATACGTAAACTAATTTCCCATCGGGGTTGATTGCTATAGATTCAAGTTGTCCCCCTACAAAAATAGTAGCAATAACAGAATGCGTTTTTGTGTCAATCACAGATATATTATCATCCGCCTCGTTAACAATATAAGCAAGTTTACTATCCGGTGTAAAAGTGATACCTACGGGCATAACCCCTACTTGAATAGTTGCAATAACCGAGTGTGTTTTCGTATCAATTACTGACACACCACTAATCACATTTCTCGTGAAAGTAACATATGCTAGTTTCCCGTCGGGTGAAATCGTTATATTATCAGTCCCTGGCCCTACCAACACCGTAGCAATTACAGATTGTGTTCTCGTATCAATAACGGAAACACTAGAGGGACTAGCATTCATTACGTAAGCCAGTACCATTAGCACCGACCTCCTAACAATCGTTTTAGCAATGCATGCGAGCATAAGGTCAAAGTGACTTTTTAATAGGTTAGATTATATTAATGCGGTGTGAATGCGATAGCAACTGGATTACTCCCGACAGAAACGGTTGCGATTACCGAATGTGTTTTCGTATCGATTACATTTACAGTGTTTTCGCCCTCATTACCCACATACACAAATTTACCATCCGGAGTGAACTCTACAAAACGGAGATTATTTTCTAATTGAGCAACGGTAGCTATAATTGAGTGTGTTTTTACATCAATAGCCGTCACTGTATTTCCGTTAAAAGTATCTACATAAGCAAGTTTCCCGTCAGGTGATATCGCTATATTACTTGGACTGTCACCCGGATTAGCTATCGGAATTGTTGCGATAACAGAGTGCGTTTTCACATAAATTACTGTGACGGAACCACTTGTTAAATCATCGCCTTGATTTACAACATATGAGAGTTTCCCATCCGGAGTAAACTTTACGTCCTGTGGTCTGATTCCTGCGAGAGCCGTAGCAATAATAGAGTGCGTTTTCGTATCTATAACCGACACATTATTAGATTGTTCGTTTGTGACATAAGCGAGTTTCCCATCGGGAGTAATCGCAATATTATTAGGGTTCTCTCCTACACCAACGGTAGCAATAAGGGAATGTGTCTTCGTATCAATTACGTACACCACGTCGTCTGGAGAAATACTAGAACCATCCGTAACATAAGCTAGCTTGCCATCAGGGGTAAACTCGATGACATCTGCATTATCCTCTAAAAAAATAGTAGCAATAACAGAATGTGTCTTTGAATCTATTGCAATAATGGAATCAATGTTATCCGTAACATAAGCTAACTTGCCGTCAGGGGTAAACTCCACAGCAAACGTGGCAGCACCCACCGCTACAGTAGCAATGACTGAATGAGTTTTCGTATCAATCACGGACATGGTATTGCTTTGAAAGCTTCTATTTGTGACATATGCAATTTTCCCGTCAGGTGAAATCGCAACATCATTAGGGTCACCACCCACTAACGTACTAGCGATAAGAGAATGCGTTTTCGTATCGATTACAGATATAGTGTCAGGCCCGTTACTCACTACATAAGCCAGTACCATCGTACCGACCTCCTTAATTCTTTTTTACAGTGTATGCGAGCGTAAGGTCAAAGTGATTTTTTGAATCGGCATTGTTCTTTTGGCAGATAAAGGCTATTCGCTGGGGGCGCTTGGGGTCAGTCGTTTTCCCTTTGCAATATCACTCCGATTTTTGTATTTCGCTGTATACGCCATTCTTTACTAGTTTACATACTAACCCAATACGCATTCACAAACATTGATGTGACGGTATTTATAGAGTGTTTCCAATGCTTTACTACGATATAATACTGCATACAATTTCTACTTTAAGGCGAAAATATTAGAAGGTACGCGTCAGATGTGACGTGCAGACACCTAACTACATGGCTCTGTCATACCATCACAATTTATATCAACAGAAACATTTCCACCTCCAATTATATCCGTTATTTCTACTCTCGTTACATTTTTAAATGAAAAGAGCTTGTTAATGTTTTTAGTAGCTAAATCTAAAGTTATAGGCTGTATTACACCATTTGAAGTAAAGTTAATAACTACTCTTTCATTTCCTGTTGGGTCAGAAACAGTAAGTTCAGCTTCACCGTGTAATCCAATTGGTCTCCCATTGTATACCTCAATTACATCCCCTGTCGCTAATTCTATATAATCAAGAGATGAGGTTTCGGTAATTAATTGACACGGACAATCACACGGTTTTCCTTCCTTGATAGTATTCCCGCAACATGTTGTTACTTTTTTATATTGAGTCATTGTTATTCCTCCATAATCACAGTTTAATACGATATTATATACCGTAAGTCTTATCTGTGATTGGACGTATGAAATATGATCACCACTTCTTTGTCGGTTAATGGAAGCATAACCCTGAGATTAAGTCAAAACTCAAGTCAACGGAGATAAAAAACGCTAGAACCTTTGAGTTATCAAGGATTCTAGCGTTAGGATGATTTCGACAGGTCTCGAACCAGCGACCTCTAGCCTGTATCCATCAACTATAAGGTCATAATAGCACTAAAAATCGCGAACTTCCCCCACCCCATTGCTAACCTCCTTTCATACACAGAACTAGGAGGTTACATATTTTTCTCTGTTGAATATCACCCTTTCACCTTTGAATTTATGGTTAAAAGTTATCTTTAGCACTAACAAATGGTGTTATTATATGATCAGGATCATTCAATATTATGATGTTCATATTTCATATTTTTGCCTTGCTGTAAAAGTTTGAATACTTCTATAAGTTCCCAATCTTCTATTGTTTCATATGACTTTTCTGAAGAACTACTGTATTCCATCTCTATTTCCGTTACCTTCTTCTATAGCCATTGCATCTGCTTTAGTCCTATGAACAGTACCAAATGGATGGTTTGGTGGAGCATATATCGAGTATAGTTTTAATGCAACATTACCTGTATTTATCACATTGTGCCACATTCCAGCAGGTATCATAATGGCGGAGTCATCAAAAATTCTTCTTTGGAAACTTAAGCTTTCTCTCTCCTTACCCATTTGAACAAGTCCTTGACCTTGTTCAACTCTTAAGAATTGATCAGTATTAGGGTGGATTTCCAAACCAATATCCTCACCAACATTGAGACTCATTAATGTAACTTGAAAATGCTTACCTGTCCATATTGCTGTACGGTAGGTATTATTTTGTAAGGTAGCTTCATTGATATTTAAAACAAATGGGTTTGCTCCATAATCTCTTAATACAAGCCTATTATGACTATAATATGGCAGATACGAGCCATATATCTTATTAGAATGAGCCCAATAAGGTTTAGGCTTTCTGAAAGTATGCATTGGTACATTCACATTATAAGGATGTTGATACATATAAGGCACACAGTACATTTCCATCAATCCCCTCAGATTAATAAATTGTTATTTACAAACTATCTTATGTACTGTAGTAGAGGAGTGTACTTGACTCATTGTATCTTCAAAGAAGGAGATGTTTTATTTAAGATGAAAACCCTTTTATCCATTGTTTTGTCCAAGCTGCTGCTGGAGAAAAAGGTGAGGTAGAGAATATAAGTTAATATTATAAATTTCTTTCTTTAAACCTTCCACTCAATGTGAGAACTGTATTTATTCAGTTAGAAAATGCATCAATAAATTATTCAAAAGCATTCGAGGGAGGATTTTTGAGAAATCAGGTTGTTTGCGAAAAAACATTTCCAATATGACGTCGGAGTTTTTTTGGATTTTGAGAACTCATTACGTATGCCCTTTCAATAAATAAACTCACCATTCTATGGTAGAAGAATGAAAAGTTGTTGAAAGTTAAGCATTCTTGATAAACTTGTGCTATTTAACAATTTAAACGATAAAAAGATTAATAAATAAAGACGCTTTTCAGTATCATTACACAGAAGGGCCATTCTTATTTTTAAGGTCAACCAGCTTGTTGACCCATTTTCATTAATATGATTCTTAAGGTAGTATGGATAAGCTTAGTTACATTTTTGCGCCATCTAGTGGAATAACAAATTCAGATTGATCATTAGTAAGATTAACTTACCTAGAGAAGAACTAATCAACTCATTAATCATTTAATATCCTAATTTCATGATTAACTTTCTGTGTCAATAGTAATATTTGTTGAGCTTAATTTTCATCAGTAATAACCTCTACAAACCCTTGATTTCCATCGACACGAATTAATTGACCATTTTTTATTTTTTTCATTGCATCATCTATACCAACAACAGCTGGAATCCCATATTCTCTCGCTACAACAGAGCCATGAGTCATTAATCCACCAACTTCAGTTACTAATGCTTTAGCAGTTTGAAATAATTGGGTCCACCCCGGATCAGTATAGCTTGCAATTAATATTTCATCCTCATTCAAATTCGCTTCTTCAGGCTTATATACAACACGTGCCCTACCTTCAACTACACCTGCTGATACAGGGCTACCAATAAGAGCTCCTTCTGGGAAGTTTCCTTTTCTAATAGTTCCAGTTATAATCTCACCCTCACTTGTCATGACTCTTGGCTGATTTAAAGTTTGATGCCATACATATTGCTCTTTACGTTCTTTGATGAAAACAGCAACATTATACTCGAACGTTCCATTGGCAATCTCTATTATTTCATCTAAAGTTAAAAAGTAGATATCTTCTTGCTTCTTAAGTATTCTTTTATTCACCATCTCATTTGCTTCTATCAGTAAAGCTTGCTTACATTCATCTAATACTATTGTAACTAAATGTTTATGATGTTCCCTTAAACCACTCATATAACGGTAAACGTCTATTAGACGAGACATATACTTTTGCTTAATTTTGTTAAGCCCCCTATTACCAACCTGTTGTAAAACTCTTCTCTTTGCTTCGTCCACCTCTTTTAATCCTTGCTTGAACTTTTCTCTATGATCATTTGGCTTTAAGTTTTGCTTATTTCCTAGAATCGTTGATGTTATGAGAGTTGGATTCTCTCTCCATCGAGGCCTTGTAATATCAATTTCTCCTGGGCATCGCATCCCGTACTTATCAATAAATGATTCAAAGGATTGCTTAAAGGATTTACCACCCTTAACCATTAATAAACCTTCATAAAAACTATCGTCTTGTGCTGATTTTAAATACTTCTCTACCTCTGGTAAATCCCGAATTAAATCAGCTAAATCCCCCATCTCATGACCCATTTCACTCATGATATTCCCAGGCAATGATTTTGTTAATTGGTTAAATTCATAATCACTTCCGGTCATTTGGTATAACTTTTTTTGTAGAACTCTTGCTGTAATCATCAATGTCATCGGATTCGCCATAATTTTAGAAACATGACCTATTAGCTGTTCCAAGTTGTTTTTAACAGCATCTAAACGAATAACTCCCGATTTATGATGTAGATCATCTCGAACAGTTTTAACTACTCTGCCCATGACATCTTCTACATGACCTCTAGCTAAACTCGGATCATGTATAAATATTTTTAGAAGAACTTCCTTAATGATTGGACGAAGGTGTTTCAATAATGGTCTTATCGATTTTTTCACAACAGGACTCTTCATAAAATCAGGTCGATGTATAAATTCTTCTACTGATCGACTAATTGATTCATCCATGCTATTTAACGCCTTAGGGAATATTTTTCTTCCTAATTTTGTTTGTAGAAAAAGTGTTGGATTGATAAAAAGTCTGCCACCCGATTCCTCAAAAAACGACTTTGGGAATATCGTTCTTAAAACAGATATTCCTAACGGTTTCATCGCATCTGTCATCATTTGTACATGGCCAAAGGATAATAATACACGTAAAGGCTGCTGTGAGAGATCAGGTAGTGGATACAAGGATGTAATTGGACGACTTTGAACAAAAAAAATTTCTTCATCTACTATACAAAACTCAATATCTTGAGGAGAACCGTAATGGTTTTCAATTTTCTTACCAAGTTCAGCTGCTTTTATAATTATTTGATCAGATAAAGCTTGCTGCTTTTGCTTCTCTATAGGCAACTCCTTCGTCTCAGTACCACCTTGAACAAGCGGAATTATCGCTTTTTTCTTTTCTGATATACTTTTACTAATTATTTCTCCCGATTTTACTTTATATAAATCTGCAGATACAATTCCTGAAACAATTGCTTCACCTAACCCAAAACTTGCGTCAATTGAGACCACATTTCTATTTCCAGTAATAGGATCAGCTGTAAACATAATTCCTGATATATCAGGTTTAATCATTCGTTGCACGACCACTGATAAATAAACATGCTCATGATCAAAATTATTTTTCACTCGATAGGCAATAGCTCTGTCTGTAAAAAGAGAGGCCCAGCTTTTCCTGATATGGTCGAGAAGTTGTCCTTGTCCAAGGATGTTAAGATGAGTATCCTGTTGCCCAGCAAAAGAGGCAGTTGGAAGATCTTCTGCCGTTGCGCTTGAGCGGACAGCATAGAAGTGGTCTTGCCCAACTTTTTCCCATGCTAAAATGATTTTCTTTTCTACTTCTTTAGGGATTGCAAGTCCTTGCATATGACTTCTAATTTTCTCCCCGAGCATACGTAAGCTATTTAAATCATTTATATCCAATTGATTCAACTGGTTCAGCAATTGCTCCATTTCAGGGCTTGTTTGGATAAATTCCTTATATGCAGATGTCGTAACACAGAAACCTCCCGGCACGAGAAATCCAGCTTTGCTTAATTCTCCAAGGTTTGACCCTTTCCCACCTACTAACGGCAGACTGGTACGGTCAATTTCTTCAAAAAACAGCACTGATGATTTCATCATTCTTTATCCCCCTAATGATTTTTCACATCATCGTATGTACTCTAACGATTCCATACACCATTAATGAACAACATGTTGATTAATGATCTTTGTGTTTTTTAATTAATTGTATACTAAGTCCAATAAACAATAAATCTTCAACAATATGGCACTAAATTAATGAAAAGCACTAACCCTTGTTACAGATTAACGCCATTCCAGAAGAGTAGAACGCTAGCACCATTGGGGCTTGACCCTGTCGGCAATACTGTTCACCTCCTACTTATAGAAACGTTTGAGGCTGGTTTGGGCATAGAACACGTATAACAAGCGAAGCTATGAAACTACAAGCTATGTTAGGAGGCAACTTGCAAATCTATGTAAAGGAAGTAATACGTTATGAATCCAGTCATTCGAATTATGAGATCAACCAGTACATTTTAGATTGACCTATTACTAATAGGTATTATTCTTAAGGTAGTAGGGATATGCTAAATCACTAACTGCATTCATTCATATTTAAATTCTAAGCCTTCACGATTGTGAAATTTTATGAAATTTTGTGTAATATGTGATTTTCGTTAAATGCCATTTTTATGAAGTCAGCCAGTATTTTTTCTAGTTGACCTATTTTAAATAGGTATTAACCCTAAAATGGTCGGGATAGACATGACTATATTCTTGCGCCATTTTGTGGAATAAAGAAAACCTCTATAAAACCTTTTCTCACACATTATACTCTTTACCTGGATTTATGTATTAAATTCCTCATACTCGTAACTGATTCCCTCAATGTCCTGATTATTCAATTTAAATAAGGTATTTTGTGATACTTCTAATCTTAATGCTTCCTCTTTATCCATTTGTTTGTATACTCCTCTTAACACTCTCCCCATTAATCCATGTGAAATGACAATTACTTTTTCTCTACCATTTATACTATCAAGCCATTTGGATGCCCGCTCTACAACAGTTTCATAGCTTTCTCCATCTGGAGATTTGAAATACCAATTGTAACTATCTGTATTTTTTATAAGCTTAGACCATGTAGCTTCTATTTCCTTAGTTGTTAAACCAGCCCAAGAACCTGCGGATACTTCTTTTATTCTATTATCTATAATTACCTTATTAAAATCATAGCCCAGAGTTTCACAAATAATTTTTGTACTTTGAATAGTTCTTCCTAGTGGACTCGAATACATCGTCCATTCATTTGGATCATCGATTAATAGCTTTAATAGCCTTGATATATTTTTAACCTGATCAATTCCCGCTATTGTTAAAGGGGAATCAAGCTCACCTTGATATCGTCCTTCAGTATTAAAAACTGTTTCTCCATGTCGAATTAAGTAAATAGTTTGATTCAAAACAATAATCCTCCAATGTATTTAGTATAGATTTATAAGTAATTAATATAACGTAAATGAAAGTGGTTTATTATAGTCACTATCTACATAATAGACGTCGATTCTCAAATAAAGTTTCTGTTTTGTATCATTGAGCAAAAATTTTCGTGCAATTTATAAAAAATGTACCATATAATTTATTTTATAAAATGTAATTTCCCTTTTTCGATCGATATTTGGATATTTGAAGCTAAGAGACATTATTAACTACCGAAGTAAAATAAGCATTGATGCAGTGCATTCCTCCCGTTATTTGAAAAAGAAACAGTATTATAATTAAGAGTATGAGAGAGGAGCATATATTATGGGAAAAATTATTACAAAAGGCGAGATGGACTATAGTTATGTAACATATATTTTAGTTTTTCTATTTTCTCTCTTCACTCTAAGAAAGATAAAAAAATTGAAGAGGTCAGAAAAGTTCTCAAGAAAAAGTTTGTTGAATTTAATTATAAAATATAGTGATTGATTCTTTTGATTTTGCAACTATTACGGCTCTTTCCTAAAGAAAAAACGCGTTTTATTGCAGAGATGCGCCATATTGTTGAGTAACATTAGGTGAATGTAACATGTTGTACATTTATTTAATAATTCGTTCATTCTGTTATCTTCTGCCCTCTTATTAACCGCAACCTATCTTGCGTTTACTAAACATTTTGTTAGAATTATCTTATAACTAAACTAGAGGTGATAAATATGAAACTTGAATTTCCATTGTTTCTTCTGATAGTTTTATTTTTTCCAATGTTGTTCATTATTTCTCACCAAAGTATGAAGATATATTTATCATATTAGCCGTCGGAGTTGTTTATCTGACTCTAAAGAAACTAAGCATATTGAAGAAAAATGTTAGTCCAGCAATTGGGATTTCCTTAATATTTATCACCTTGTTTATTTTTATTGTCATTTATTAGAAATAGAATTTTCTTGTGGGAAACACAACTATCATTGTATTTACTTAATTTTTTTAAGGGTCTTTTGTTACAATAGACACTATGTTTATTCACCTATTACATAAATTTTATATACAGGAGTGGGTTTTAAGATGACATTTAATGCATTTACACCATTGATGGGGTTATTTATTTATTTACTTTTTATCGTAATCGGAGCAAATATTTTATATTGGGTGATTAAACTAGCTGTTAAGAACGCCATCAATGAATCAAAAATTAATAAATAGAAAGTAAGTATTATCTGTGTACACCTTCAATTATTTTTGAAGTGTTTTTTATGAAAAATTTTTGCTATTAAGTCTGATATCACCACAAAATAATAAAAAAATATTCATTTCATGCTAATAGCTCTCATATAATTAACTAGTTTTGATACCCATTTTTCAGTCTTGAAGCATAATTCAAGGCTTTTTTTTATTCTCCACTTTGCTTATTTTATTCACTTAATTCATTTTAATTATTGTTATAATTCACCATGTGAATTACTTTCTAACATGAGGTGATTCACTTGGAAAGGCATCAACGTCACCACTTTCAAAAAAAGAGACGAAAGTAAATAAGAATTCTGTTGCAACCACAGTAAACTCAAAAAATCCCTACTCATTGAGTAAGGGATTTTGCTATTATGTCTTCATGTAAATGTACAGTATGTTAACTTAGATGTGTGAGATTTTCTAAAAAATAGTCTAAGTAACCACATTATCACTTGTGTTTCCTTAATAGGTAATTATTCTTAAGGTAGTCCAGATAGCCTTGACCACCTTCTTGCGCCATATTGTGGAATAATGGTTATTATTATTAATTAATATTTTTACTTATTTTTTATAATTAATATAATACGTGTCATATGACTCTTTTAACACGTATCCAAGTTTTTGTGCTAAGTTTGCAGATTCAATGTTGGCTGCATCCCAACTAGGGTAAACCCCATTCTCAAGACAATCTAAAATCAATGCAGATCCTGCTATTGATGCTAAGCCTTTTCTTCTATGCAATGGATGTGTGGCGACTTCAATCTCAATTCCATGATTATAAATACTATATGATGACGCTCCACATACAACTTGTCCATCATATAAAATGGCATACCCTATACCTCTATTTATAAAATCATCTATCGAATCAAACTGACTTGTAAAATCCTCTGAAATTTCATGAAGAGATGGTTCTTTCGCTAATGTTAAATCTATTTTTTGTAGTCTATATCCTTCTGATAATTTTGATAAAAAAGTGTGTATATGACTCTGGTTTAGATCTTCAGGATCTTTTTGGAATTTATATCGTTGAAATTTATCCAAAACTCCTTTATGAACAGTCTCTATACGATTTTTCCATTCGTCATTATTTACGATCACATAGATATGTTCAGGAAGGTTGTATAGTAACTCCTCAGCCCTCCTTGAATATGGGTTACCAGCATAGTATACAAAAATGCCTACCATAATTTGTGCAATAGTTGGGTTCTCAAGATCATCAACCCAAACAGTTCCCATATGACCTTGAAGACACGAAAGAACCATGGTATTATCCATATCTTTGAACATAGGAAACAACTTTTTTCTTACATTGATATCTGCTTCATGTATCATGAAAATTCCTTCTTTCCTAATATTTTTTACTGGAAATATACAGAATTAATTCTTATATTCTTATATCCTATGATTCGAAATCTTGCACTCTGACTTAGTATTAAATTCTTGAATGTATTTTCCACCTTCAAAACGCTCAGTAAATTCATCCTTACAAATATCGTTAATAATTCCCTGCCAAAAAGAACGAGCAGGCTTGTTTTTTTCTATTTGAGTAATCTTCCAATCACCAGGAAACATGGTAAATACTTTTTTCGCTATTTCTTTTCCGTAGCCATTACCACTATATTTAGCCATAATAAAGAATTCTTGAATTGTGTTTGGGCTCGACTCAGTTGAGCTTTCAACAAGAGCAAATCCAATAAATTCATCTTCTAATTTTATAAAGTAAGCATGAAAGTTACTATTAACCCAATACTTCTCTAAATTAAAAGGTACATAGGTTCCATCCTGTTCTAATATTATAGAAGGAATATATCTACTAAATTCATAAATGTAAAACTGCATTATGCTATGTAATATATTCTCTTCCGTTGGCTGTACTTTTTGTAAAGTAAGCACTATATCAACTCCTACCCATAAATTTATGGCGTTCTTCAACAACCTCCCCCATTATCTAACGACTCTGAGATATAATTTATTAGACTAACTTATGTGAGGAAAAACAGGAAATTAAATGATAAGTACTTCTCTGTAATAATTTATTAATCTTTCAGAAATAAAAAAAGCCACAGGGTTATATAAATTAACCTTGTGACTCACATTACGTTCTTTTTCGAAAATATACTTACATGCGCTTTTCATGGAGGCTTAATTATTTAATCCGCATGAGTGAGAGGCAATACATTTAATTCCCAAGGTTATCCTCATTAAATTAGTCATGGTTTACCCTCACTCCCTTCTGTAATAAGACAACTATACCAAACATAATTGTCTAAATCAATAGCTTAAGCCATCTCCACGTTACTATTACTTACTACCATTAAACACCCTTTTCACACAATAAATATGAAATATTTTGTTGTTAAATAACATGGCCCTAAAATGAATAATGACACATATCTATATTTCAGATATGCGCCAAATTGGAATATTTTATTTACTCATGAGGGGCTATATGCTACTGAAAAAAGTCGATTAGAATGGTTTTCTCTGTATTATAATCAACACAATCGAGTTAGTTTATATTATTTATGTGTAGCGCAACAACCTTCAACTTGCTTTGAATCAAAATTTTTAATGAGTTCGGACTTATAGAAATAATGTTCAGACCAAAGCGCAAAATGTAGTCTGAAATAAAATCTTCTTCGCTCAAATTGTAATAGCCTGATATAACATAATGTTCGTCTTCTCTTAAAATTGACATTGATGGATAATGCTCCTTATCATATAAGTCCTTTCCTTTATCATTTACAACAATGGAAAAATGAATAGCATTCTCTTCTTTATGGTAGGTTCCTAATAGTGATAATAAATATTCTAATCTCATTGACATTCTATCTTTAACCATTTTTAATGATAAAATCTTATCACACCGTAAAGTTTGGACTCTTTGCTTATCAATATTGTAAAATTTTGCATACCATTGCCCAAATTTAGAGTTAATTTTTATAAATTGACCTGTTAATTGTATTTTTTCTTTATTTTTTTCATAGGACACTTGGTAGATTTTCTCATCCATAATACCTTGAATTAAATCTTGTATGTAAGGATTAAAATTACTATGGTTGGTTATTTCTAAGCTAACTAACTCTTTCATTTTCTCAATATTTTCTTTCACTTGATTAGGTAAAACTTTTTTAAACTTTTCTTCTAAATAACTTATTTCATATTCAAATGGTTTTGCTTTATAGCCTTCCAACGTCAGCATAGCAAAGTACACAGCAAACATTTCATCAACAGTAAAGATAATTGGAGATAATATTCGATTTTCTAATACTAAATACTTCCCATTTCTACCTTGCTCAGCATAAATTGGCATCCCTAATAATTCTAATGATTGAACATCTCTAATCGCTGTACTTCTTGATATATTATACTTTTCCATCAAATCCTTAAGGTTAAAAGTCTTTTTATTATTTATGAATTGCAACATATCATTTAATCTTTCAGACTTATTCATATTAACTCCTTAAATGGTGTCATTGTTTGATACCTTTAAAGTCTATACTAAAAGTGTCAATAATAAAAGGAGGTCATTTCAATGACATTAGAAATTGCAGTTTTTTTATCTATGAATGGCAAAGCATATGAAGCAATTAACTTTTACAAAAAACACTTAAATGCTAAGGAGCTACTATGTGTGACATATTCAGATATGGCAAAACGTGATGATTCACTTGTTTTAACAGAAGGAAACAAAGATTTTATTTCACATTCGGTACTTCAGCTAGGAAAAACTAAACTAATGATTGCTGAAGAAACAATGCTACCTAGTGAAAGCTACAATGTAGGTAATAATATTTCACTTTGTATTCAAAGTGAAAACTTAGCAAAAATTCAAAATTTTTATAATAATTTAACAAGCGATGATAGAGTTCAAATTATTACTCCTCTTGCTAAGAATATTTTCAGTGAAGCTTACGGAATTGTTCAGGATCCTTATGGTGTTCAAATTCAACTTATGTATGATAAGCGTTTAAAATAGACATATAATTTAAGTAATATAGCTTTGGAATAAAGCCAGATCAAATATTTCTTGTATGTCCATATTCTTAGATAGACCAACAGAAGCCATTTTGATGAATCTTTCACAAAATGGCTTCTTTACATAATAAACTTATCTTTTTTCAATAAGAAAGAGATTGAATTTGACTTATGGAATAAATTACTCCAGTCCAAACTCTATTCTATGTTTGTACTGAAATTAGTTTATCAACATACATGTTAAACAAATCAACCAGATATTACTGCTCTTTTTGGTTTTCCTTTCTTGTTAATATAAATAGTTATATCATGCCCCCAAAAAAGACTATCATCGTTATACCATAATTCGAAATCTCCTTTTTCGTTAAATATAATTGTATAAATTAACATACTTGATATAAAATCATCTTTCGTTATGAAACCCTCACCGTCTTCTAACCAATCATTATTTTTCACTTCTAGTAGTTTTTTTGATGCAAACTCCCTTGCATTTAAATTAATTTCGTCTAGTTTATTAAGTATCTTATGTATAATGGGTAACATTCTTTTAGCACTTTTTCGATTAAAAGTATTAATAACCAACTCTAGTTTATATTTTGGTGTCTGATAATTTTTTACAAACCATTGATGACGTTTATCAAAAATGAAAGTACCTATAGTATTATGTTCTATATTTGCATTCTCAGAAGATTTTTTCTGTAGCTTAGGAGTGTTTATAACAGTTGTTGAAATGTTTAAAAAGCATTGTTCAATTTCTTCTTCAGTTACTCCATTTATTGTAAACATTAAATCTAACATAGAAACATTGATCTGAGAAATTGTCCCTTCCGTTGTTTTGTTATCCTTTGATATAAAACTAAATACCCCATCAGCGATCTCTAGTTTTTTAACAGTAAAACAAGAAGGAATTGGAGTACTTACCCAAGAAGATCCCTCATTATCACATTGATATATATCAGCTACCTGCAGTACTTCACTCCCTTTCGTCGGTGCCTCGTTACGAATCTGAATCAATCCCTCATTACAGATATCTACTCTTTTTTTCTGTACTAATATCATCTCCGAAAAATCATTAGATATAGCATATGGAACATTAATTGTTCTAAGAGTTTCTCTAGCCTTAGCGTTACCTTCATATGCTTGTTTGATGAGTTCCACAATTTCGGTAGTCTCATAGTAACTCATATAAATCCCTCACTTTCTACCAAATTCATACTTAAGTTAATCCTAAAAAAATGTATCAAAACAATCCAATACATGCACTTTACCATTATCAAACTTCTACGAATTTGCTAAATAATGTTGAAAGAAATAAGGAGGTTTCACTCAGGCTTCAGATTATTGAAGATCATAGATTATGTTAGCAGACCTTAAAAAAAGCCTGTCTATATTGGAAAAAGCAATATTATTACTTCTTCAGTTTAAAATATTATTATCCAAATAAAATCTTCTTTAGTAATTACCTAGATATCACACTGTTCTCCAAACTTGCTCTGAATTCTTGAGACATAAAACTAAATTCTGTCTTAATCATCTAGCTTATCTTAACGAAGCCTCACGTATTTTCTTTTTAATGAATTTTTTGCTACATAAATTAACGGAGTGTCATTTGACTGAAGACAATCTTGTAAAAAAGATGTTACTCTATTAGATTCCCAACCAGCGCAAGCTGCTGCTAAACCATAGCGAGGGTCTGTAAATGTTTTTTTACGATTCCTTCCAAATGAAAAACATTTTTCAATTATTTCATCTTGATAAATAATATCGGGACACATTCTATCATAACCTAGGGCCTCCAAAGTTCCTTCTGTTACTGAATATTTTTCTAGATTCAACAAATCTATAACTACTGATATATCATCTTTATTTCTTCTTTTAATTCTTACATAAGTGGTAGCTGCAACATGAGCCATCATAGAATGCTCATCACAATTTATAATATAATTTTCATATATGTATTCAGGATCTTTAGTGCACTTAAGAACACCAATAGTTTTTAAAATTTCTACATTAGTTTGCCAATGTTTTTTATCTCTTTCAATCTTTAATGCTTCATATAATTCTTCACACATTTCATCATTATTTAGCAATTCTTTTCGAATTCTAGATGCCATCTTCCTTCTTCTTACTGTTGATTTACCTAATAAATCGGTCATAGTTTACCACCTCACATTATTTTATATTTACGCATCATGAATTCTAGTTATCTAAAACTTATTTTCTTTGTGCTCTCATAATTCTCCTACCCTTTTAGGAGCATGGCTGATAACCTTACGTCATCAGTGAGAGTGGAATTGTTAGCTGACGGTTATCTTTATTAACTGATAAGAATTGCGGTTTATCTGCTTTAACTTTTGTTGCAAAACCATAGGATTTTTGTAAAACTTTCATATAATCACACCCATTAGTAAATATTGGGCAAGTTCAAATGAAAATATTAAATTTAATAACCTTTTCCATTTTGTTATACCAATTATTTCAAAATTATTGAGATCTTACAACAACTTTCCTAATCAAAAAACGCGATGATCTTGGATCATCGCGCCAGGTCGTAATATAAGGTTAGCCAGTTTTTTCTGGTTGACCTTTTTTCATGAGGTCTTATGATAGCGGTAGTCGGGGTAGAACGCAGCGCCAGTGGGACTTGATCTCGTCAACAAAACTGTTCGCCCCCTACTTGTATAAACATGTTTTTGGCTGGTTGGGACATAGATCCCGTTTAACAAGCGAACCT